>NZ_CP096563.1:300000-582500 GCF_023221595.1 Rhodococcus qingshengii JCM 15477 | reverse complement strand
CCGCTCGTGTACCCCGAAAGGCCTTACCGCTCGACTTGCATGTGTTAAGCACGCCGCCAGCGTTCGTCCTGAGCCAGGATCAAACTCTCCGTTGAAGACTCTAGATATCACCAACCCGAAGGCCGGCTAATCAGTCATAGACAAAAAGAGTCAAATCACTAGCAAAAAAACTCAACTAGCAAAAAATGTGTCGGCAACCATTCAGACGGAAGAATGAACAATCACCGACGAAAAATACTCACACCACACACAAACCAACCAAACCCCAAGAGGCGGTTGATCATTCGCGGATGTGAAGTACCAAAAAAAATTTGGCACTGACATTCATCGACACACTGTTGAGTTCTCAAAGAACACGCACACACCATCACCACGACCCTATGGCCGCCGCTCCGGGGCAACTTTTCCAGCCTACCCCAACCTGGCCACCGGCGCAAACCGGAACCCCGTGAAGAAAAACTGGATTGTGTTCGCCAGGCACTTCGTACAACCTCGTGTCACTCACCCTCGCAGGTGGGAGTCGGTGTCCGTGTCGCTCTGACCTGGACAAAGTTACGCGAAGATCAACACAACACCAAATCGCCAGGTCAGAGCACTGCGGTCGGTTAACTTCACGGAACCCAGTACCTCTCGGCCAGTTCTTCGACGATCGGATCGCCTTCCTCGGCCTGTTCCAACGCTTCGAGATCGTCGTTGATCGACACCAACCGCGGATCGTCACCCTCAGCTTCCTGAATCGGGTGCCGACCGTCCTCGGCGAGTTGCCTCAGCAACTTTTCCTTGACGCGGGCTTTCAACGAATCAGCCATACCGCCAGCATGTGCCGCGCGGGCCCAGTTGTCGAGGCCTACTCGTCGTCCTTCTTGCCGAAGACACGTCGTGCCGTCGGAATCAAGATGATCAGCGCGCCGAGCAGAACGATGAGCGAAAAAACCTGCAGTGCCATGTCGACCTCTTACCGTCACGCCGGCGCGAGCCAGCTCCCCCACGGGGTGTTTCGAACAACCGTAAATGCAACGAGAACTCCGAGCACCACGATCGTCACAGTCGGCCGAAGCACGATCATGCGATCCCGCGTGCCTTTCCAACGGCGCACTGTCCAACCGATCCACGCGATCACCAACACCGCGATAAACGGCACGATCAAGGCATTGCTGGACACTGCGGCGCCAATATCCAGATTAGTCAGGTCATTGACCGCACGAAGGCCACCACACGCCGGGCACCACAATCCCGTCAACGCGTACATCGGACAAACGCCGTAACTACCCGCGCTGTGGGGATCACGGAAGTGGAGTACCGCGGCGGCCGTCACGGCCACTGCAGCAACACCGACGGGTGCGGCCAGCGAGCGTCGTCGACTTGTGACCGCTTCCAACTCCATGGCACCCACTGTAAGAGACCCCGGCAGCGACTAGCGGGCGCGAACGACGACCGACCGGACCACCATGTCGTGCCAGCACTGGTGCTTCGAGTCCCAGAGCGGCCAGAGATAGTTGAGGAAGCATGCCCCACCCAGGATCGCCATCATGATCCAACGAAGCAGCGCCATAACCGGGCCGAGCGGTACACCGTCGGACTCCCGAATCACCGAAATTCCCAGCCACTTCTTGCCGAGCGTCTGTCCGGTGTTCCCTTGTCTGAAGACGAGGTTCCATACCTCGATCAAGAAGATCGCCAGTATGCCGACGACCAGGACGATCACGCCGACCGGATTGCCGCCTTCAGCGCTCACGCTGCCGTCGTCGTATGTGGTCACTTCGGATCCGGAGAACGCGATCACTGCTCCGATGCCCGCGAGGATGACGCCGGGGAGCGGAACGACAAAGCCGTCGAGGATTGACGCGAACACCCGCGAGATCCAGCTTGCGTACGGATAAGCGGGCGTCGGCGGCTGATAACCCTGCGGCGGCATCGGCGGCATCTGCCCGTACGGCGGCTGATTCTGCGATGGTTGGCCTGGTCCCCAGTTCTGATCCGACATCGAGGTCTCCCCTGTTCAGGCACGTGTTCGCCGAACTCAGGATAAACCGCACATACGCAAGAATTGGGAACTAACGACAAGAGCCCCACATCCGGATTTCCGGGTGTGGGGCTCTTGGCTGAGCTGCCTGAGAGAATCGAACTCTCGACCTTTTCATTACGAGTGAAATGCTCTACCGACTGAGCTAAGGCAGCGTGCCTTTCGGCGGTGGCGAGTCTATCTGGTCAACCCCCGGATCGCGAAAACGGGGGTCGGAAAGCGGCTCCGATGGAGGCAACCATCGCATCGAGCGCCCACTGCAACTTGACGTTGAAGTCGACGGCCTCGCGGCATTCGAGCACCGCTTCGATGCATTTGAGCAACCCCTCCGGGGACGTTCGTGCAGCCAACTCGGCGGCCTGCCGAGCCATGTCGGGATGGGTCGCCGTCGACGTCGACCCCAGCGAATAGGAAAGCGCGTCCCGGTACATGCCGGCCAGGTCGATCAGCGTCCGGTCGAGAAGATCGCGGCGGGCCCGGGTGTCGCGCGATTTCTGACGCGCTTCGAGGTCCTTGATCAGACCAGCCGATCCGCGCAGAGTCCCGGCTGTTCCCTTGCCGGTTCCACCACCACCCAAGGAAACCTTGAGCTCCACGAGCTCCTGTTCCTTGAGTTCGGCGTAGAACGCCTTGGTGTCAGCCTCGATCGACTTCACCAAGTTCTCTGCGGCCTTGTACGCCGTCGAAGCCCCGATCGCGTCGGCGGCTAGTCGAAGCGAACGCTGACGCTCGTCGCGCGCGCTCTCGTCGGTGGCGAGACGCCGAGCCCGGCCGACATGTCCGCCGCTGATCGATGCGGCGATTCTCGCCCGTTCCGGATCCAGCCCGTCGCGGTCGATCAGTACCTGGGCGATCGATTCGACGGACGGCGTCACCAACGGCATGTGCCTACACCGCGATCGGAGGGTGACAGACATGTCTTCCGGATCGGTCGTCGGCGCGCAGAGCAGGATGACCGTGCGGTCCGGCGGCTCCTCGACAACCTTCAGGAGGGCGTTGGCTGCGCCTTCGGTCAAACGATCGGCATCCTCGACCACGATGACCTGCCACCGCCCCGTCGTCGGCCGACGCGAAGCGATGTTGACTATCTCGCGCATACCTTTGACGCTGATGCTCAGGCCGTCGGGGATGATCCGTCGTACGTCACCGTGGGTTCCACCCATCGTCGTCGTACACGCATGACACTCACCGCACCCTGGTGCACCGTCGGAGGTGCACTGCAGGGCAGCGGCGAAGCAGAGAGCAGCCACCGAACGACCTGAGCCGGGTGGCCCGGTGAAGAGCCACGCGTGGGTCATCTCCGAGCCGCTGGAATCGCCACGAGCCGACAGTGCAGCATCACGCAGGCTCTGCTCGACGTCGTGCTGACCCACCAGCCGACCGAACACACCTCGTTCGGCCACTTCAGTACTCATGCAAAAACCCTAACCGTCGGCACCGACGAAGCCTTACGAGTCCTTCTTCGCCGGAGCCTTCTTGGCGGCGGCCTTCTTTGCCGGGGCCTTCTTTGCGGCTGTTTTCTTGGCAGCGGCCTTCTTTGCCGGAGCCTTCTTGGCCGCTGCCTTCTTCTTGACCGGGCCGCGCGCACGACGATCAGCCAGCAACTCCGATGCACGAGCATCGGAAATGGATTCGACGTCGTCGTCCTTACGAAGACTGGCGTTGGTCTCGCCGTCGGTGACGTACGGACCGAAACGGCCGTCCTTGATCACCATCGGCTTCTCGCTGACCGGATCGACGCCCAACTCACGCAGCGGAGGCGTTGCCGACGCCTGACGCCCACGACGCTTCGGCTCGGCGTAGATCTTGAGGGCCTCGTCGAGCGTGACGGTGAACATCTGCTCTTCGTTGGCGAGCGAGCGTGAGTCCGTGCCCTTCTTCAGGTACGGACCGTAACGGCCGTTCTGCGCGGTGATCTCTTCCTTCGATTCGGGGTCGACACCCACGACGCGCGGAAGCGACAGCAGACGCAGCGCATCTTCCAAGGTGATCGTCGCCAAGTCCATGGACTTGAGCAGCGATCCGGTCCGCGGCTTGGGGCCTGCGACCTTCTTGGCAGCCTTCTTCGCAGGCGCCTTCTTGGCCGCGGCCTTCTTCACCGCAGTCTTGGTGCTGCCCGAGCTGATTTCTTCCGGCTCGGGAGCGGTGACGGGAACGATGTCCGGTTCCGGCTCGGCCGGCGGTTCGGGCAGGATCTCGGTCACGTAGGGACCGAAGCGGCCTTCCTTCGCGACGATCTCGTGGCCCGTCAGTGGGTCGACGCCCAGCTTGCGGCCCTCTTGAGGCGTCGAGAACAACTTCTCGGCGTACTCGGGAGTGAGCTCGTCCGGTGGCAGGTCATCGGGAAGATTTGCCCGCTGCGAGATCAGATCGCCTTCGGGATCGTCCGGGTTCTGAACCATGCGCTCGAGATACGGGCCGAACCGGCCGACGCGCACGTGAACTTCGCGACCCTCGGCGTCGTCGAAGAGACGGATGGAGTTGACCTCGCGAGCGTCGATCTCCTCGAGATTGACACCGACCATCTTCTTCAGCCCGCCCTCGCGGGCGACCGAACCTTCAGCGCCTGTCTCGCCGCCGAAGTAGAAGCTGCTCAGCCAGTTGCCACGCTGCTCACGGCCACCGGCGATCGCGTCGAGATCGTCTTCCATTCCTGCCGTGAAATCGAAGTCGACCAGCCGGCCGAAGTGCACCTCGAGCAGCCCGATGACGGCAAACGCCACCCAGGACGGAACCAGCGCGCTGCCACGTTTGTAGACGTATCCGCGATCGAGGATGGTCTTGATGATCGACGAGTAGGTCGAAGGACGGCCGATGCCGAGTTCTTCGAGCGTCTTGATCAGGCTGGCTTCTGTGTAGCGAGCGGGCGGGTTGGTGCTGTGCCCGTCCGGATCGAGCTTGGTGGCCGTGACTTCCTGACCCTTGACCAGCACCGGAAGCCTGGATTCGGCGTCGTCGGACTGACCGCCGGCCTCTTCGTCGACGCTCTCGACGTAAGCCTTGAGGAAGCCGGCGAACACGATGGTGCGACCCGAAGCGGAGAACGTGCAGTCCTCGCCGGTGCCTGCCGTGCCGGAGATGCGAAGCGTCAACGTCGTACCACGGGCGTCGGCCATCTGCGAAGCGACGGTCCGCTGCCAGATCAGTTCGTACAGCTTGAACTCGTCGGAATCGAGCTTGGAGTGCAGCTGACCCGGGGTCTGGAACACGTCGCCGGCGGGGCGGATCGCCTCGTGGGCTTCCTGCGCGTTCTTGACCTTGCGGGTGTACTGACGCGGCGTCGGATGGACGTACTCCGGACCGTACAACTCGGTGGCCTGCGCACGAGCGGCAGCGATCGCCGACTCCGAGAGAGTCGTCGAGTCGGTACGCATGTAGGTGATGTAGCCGTTTTCGTACAGACGCTGTGCGATGCGCATTGCACGCTCGGACGTGAAACGAAGTTTGCGTCCGGCTTCCTGCTGGAGCGTCGACGTCATGAACGGCGGGTAAGGCTTGCGGGTGTACGGCTTGTCCTCGGCGGAGGAAACCGTGAGGTCGACGCCCTGCAACGCTTCCGCGAGACGACGCGCGTACGCCTCGTCGAGCACGGTGACCGCGCTGCCCTTGAGCTTTCCGTCAGCTCCGAAATCGCGACCGGAGGCGACACGCGAACCGTCGACGGAGACCAGGCGCGCACCGAAACTACGCGGGCTGGCCTCTGCACCGGCGTCGAGCGTCGCGGAAATATCCCAGTACGACGCCGACTTGAACGCCATCCGCTCGCGTTCACGCTGGACGATGACGCGAGTGGCCACCGACTGGACGCGGCCGGCCGAGAGCTTCGGCATGACCTTCTTCCAGAGAACCGGGCTGACCTCGTAACCGTAGAGACGGTCGAGGATGCGGCGGGTTTCCTGAGCATCGACGAGGTCGGTGTCGAGTTCGCGGGTGTCTTCGGCGGCAGCACGGATTGCCGGCTCGGTGATCTCGTGGAAGACCATTCGACGAACCGGAATCTTGGGCTTGAGAGTCTCGAGGAGATGCCAGGCGATTGCCTCGCCCTCGCGGTCGGGGTCAGTTGCGAGGAAGAGCTCGTCGGCGTCCTTCAACAGAGACTTGAGTTCGGCGACCTTGCCCTTCTTTTCCGGGCTCACGACATAGAGCGGCTCGAAGTCGTGATCGACGTTGACGCCGAGACGGGCCCACGACTCGCCCTTGTACTTGGCCGGAACGTCCGCTGCGCCGCGCGGGAGGTCGCGAATGTGACCGACCGATGCCTCGACGACGTAGTCCTTACCGAGGTAGGGAGCGATTTTGCGCGCCTTGGTCGGTGACTCGACGATCACGAGGCGACGAGGGTTACCGGACGCTCCCTGACCGCTGCCGTTGTCCGCTTTAGCCACCTGCTGCCCGAGCCTTCCTTTGGACGTTCACTGCCGTCGGCAGATCTTCAGAACTAGACGTGTGGAGCAAGTTATACCCCGTGTCTCTCTTTACAGAGTGACATACCCGCAAGACATTCGTGCAGATCAGTACAGTATGGGCTCCGTCCGACACGCGGCATCAGCACCGTTGGACACGCGGCATCAGCACTGTCAGACGTGTGGCCAGGCGACCGAGGTGTCGACGTGTTTCGGCGCCTCACCGAGGTATTCGACGAGCTTTGTCAGTCTCTTCTTTCCCG
Organism: Rhodococcus qingshengii JCM 15477; assembly: GCF_023221595.1. Taxonomy (NCBI): domain Bacteria; kingdom Bacillati; phylum Actinomycetota; class Actinomycetes; order Mycobacteriales; family Nocardiaceae; genus Rhodococcus; species Rhodococcus qingshengii. The sequence continues at coordinate 575,811 of NZ_CP096563.1, read as the reverse complement.
ACACACGGAGCCCCGGACCCGGTGTCCGGTTACCCAGTTGAGTCGGCGCGATACCAACCCTCATCAAGGCCTGAGCCAGCGGTGCGTGTGTCTCCTTCGCATGGGGGTCGAGGCCGAACACGAATCGTTCACCGCCTTCTTCGAGTCGGCCGGCGGCGACGGCCCACACTCGGAGTTGGCGAGAATTAGGAACCCACCCGACCGGCACCGCCTTCACTGCTCCCTTGGTCCATTGCACGGACAGCGGAAGGAGTGCGGGCGTCGACTGAGTTCGGACGAGTGGGCTGCCTTCTTCGCTACGCGTCACCTCGGCCCCGAGTCCGCACTGCGCGATCAACTCGGCAACGGCCTGTGCTCTCCAGTCCCGATCCACGACGATCGAGATCCGCGCGCGATCCTCCGAGGTCACGACCTGCCCCGGTCCGGCCAGCATTCCGGCAAGGTCCGTCACGGCAGGTGGAATCGACTCGGCAGAGAAAAAGGACAGTTGGCTCACAGAGTGAAACGTAAGCCACGAAGGTATCGACGGCATAGACGACCGGCCGTGGCCGAACAGCTGCGTGCATTCACCTCGGACAGGGAAAGTACTAACTCAGCCCGAAAAGATTTGTCCCCCACCGCACGGATGCGATGGGGGACAAATACTGTCCGAACTATTCGCTCAGCAAGTGAGCGGAAAAATCAGACCGCGCGAACGCCGGTAGCCTGGGGACCCTTGGTGCCCTGGCCGACCTCGAACTCCACACGCTGGTTCTCCTCGAGGGTACGGAAGCCGTTGCCCTGAATTTCGGAGTAGTGAACGAAGACGTCTGCGGAACCGTCTTCGGGAGCGATGAAGCCGAAGCCCTTTTCAGCGTTGAACCACTTCACAGTGCCCTGTGCCATGCTTTTCCTTCTCTTTCTAACACCGGATTCGGTGAACAGCCCTTACAGTCCACCGGGCCGGTTCCGACCGCTGTACGTCTTTATTTCCCCCTCAGGAAAGGCAGAGCACCGCGCCCGCAACAACGATCCTGCGAGCGTGCACTTTCTCAAGCCTACGAACACAGAAGCTGCGACCGATTGTCAGTCAACCATGTTCTCCGCGTGCACAACAGTCGAAAAGGGAACTAAAAACGTTAAAAGTTCGCTACGAGAAAAACAGCCCACGATCGTGGTTTCCCGCGCGCGCCGAGCACCCGGTTCCACCAAGACCGCCGACCGTTGCGTATCATCAAAACTGCAGGTAGCGACAGTTTCCGATTGCCGCCACACCCCAACGCCGAGCCCGGAGAGTCACGTGAACGCACCTTCCCCGACTCCCGCCCCGGGAGGGAAGCCTGGCGAGACCTACGGGCAGATGCTGCTCGATCGGGTCGTCGCCGGGGTCAGTGGAAGCGAAAAACCACTGATGTTCACCGCGCAGTTACCTGCTCGCGTAGCCGAGTTCACCGAATGGCCGGAGTGGGTGCACCCCAGCGTCGTACGTGCGCTCGCCGAACACAGCGTGCGGTCCCCGTGGATCCACCAGAGTGAGGCCGCCGACCTCGCTTACGCGGGAAAACACGTGGTCGTGGCCACCGGTACGGCGTCGGGTAAGTCACTGGCGTACCAACTCCCGGTGCTGACGGCCATGGCGACCGATCCGCTCGCAACTGCCCTGTACCTCTCCCCCACCAAAGCGCTGGGCTCGGATCAACTGCGAGCAGTGCTGTCCCTCACCGACTTCGACGTCGAACTTCGCAGCACGAACGCCAGTGCGTACGACGGCGACACTTCGCAGGAACTCCGCACTTGGGCACGTGAGAACTCACGCTGGCTCTTCACCAACCCCGACATGATCCACATTTCTCTGCTCAGAACCCATCAGCGATGGGCACACTTCTTCCGCAACCTGAAATACGTGATCATCGACGAATGCCACTCCTACAGGGGAGTCTTCGGATCCAACGTCGCGCTCGTGATCCGGCGACTACGCAGAATTGCAGCCCGTTACGGCGCCGAACCCACCTTCATCCTGGCGAGTGCGACCACAGCAGATCCCGGCGCAGCGGCATCGCGGCTGATAGGCGCACACTGCACCGAGGTCACGAAAGACGGATCGCCGCACGGCCCACGCACCGTCGCCCTGTGGGAACCACCGCTACTGGAGGCATTGACCGGCGAAAACGGTAGCCCGGTACGACGTCCCGCGGGCGCGGAAGCCGCGCGGATCATGGCCGACCTCATGATCGAAGGCGCCCGCACTCTCACCTTCGTCCGCTCCCGCCGCGGCGCCGAGCTGACCGCGATGGCCACCAAACGTCTACTCGCCGAGGTGGACCCGGACCTCGCCGAGCGAGTCGCGTCGTATCGCGCCGGATATCTGGCCGAGGACCGTCGCGAACTGGAAGCTGCGCTCGCCGACGGCACGCTGCTGGGCGCAGCCACCACCAACGCGCTGGAGCTCGGCGTCGACATCGCAGGCCTCGACGCCGTTGTCGTGGCAGGCTTCCCGGGGACCGTTGCCTCGTTCTGGCAGCAGGCCGGTCGCTCCGGGCGACGCGGCGAGGGTTCACTCGTCGTGTTGATCGCCCGCGACGATCCACTCGACACCTACCTCGTTCACCATCCGTCAGCGGTACTCGACAAACCCGTCGAGGCGACGGTGACAGATCCCGGAAATCCGTACGTCCTGGGACCACAACTTCTCTGCGCTGCAATGGAACTCCCACTTTCCGATGCCGAGGTGGACGCGTTCGGGGCTCTCGAGGTTCTGACGAGACTGTCCGAGGAAGGCAAGATCCGGCGCCGAAAGCACGGATGGTTCGTCACCGCCGATTCGAACCCCCACGGCTCTTTGGACATTCGCGGCGGCATCGGAACTCAGGTGGCCATTGTCGACGGTGAATCCGGCCGGATGCTGGGCACTGTCGACGCGGGCCGCGCTCCGGCCACAGTTCATCCCGGCGCCGTGCACATCCATCAAGGCGAGACCTACGTCGTCGACGAACTGGACCTCGACGTCGGACTCGCACTGGTGCACACCGAGAATCCGGACTGGACCACCTCGGCTCGCGAGACCACCGAAATCACGATCACCGAACAACTCGAGCACAAGAACTACGGCGACATCGCCGTCGCTCTCGTCCAGGTCGAGGTGACACATCAAGTCGTCGGGTACCTACGACGGTTGACTTCGGGTGAAGTCCTCGACTCGATCGAACTCGACATGCCCGCACACACTTTGCCCACCAGGGCAGTGATGTACACGGTCACGCCGGAAGTCCTCGAATCAATCGGGGTCCCGCCCGAACGGTTCCCCGGATCACTGCATGCCGCCGAACATGCCGCAATCGGCCTGCTGCCACTGGTGGCGATCTGCGACCGCGGAGACATCGGCGGAGTGTCCACCGCGATGCACGCGGACACCGGACTCCCGACCGTCTTCGTCTACGACGGTCATGCCGGCGGCGCCGGGTTCGCCGACCGAGGGCACAGCGAACTGTCCCGATGGCTCACCGCGACGCGCGACGCCATACTGTCCTGCGAGTGCGCTCACGGTTGCCCGTCCTGCGTCTATTCACCCAAGTGCGGCAACGGAAACGACCCACTCGACAAAGACGGCGCGGTCAAGGTTCTGACCGCCGTGATCGACACGATCAGCTGACCGGACCCGCACGCGCGTAAGCCTGCGCATCCCCGATCCCGAAGCCCGACAACAACACCGGTGCGCGTATCTCGACCAATACATCCCACCCCTGCACCTCGCACTCCGCGAGCACCGTACGCATCCGCTCCGCGATCACCGCGGACATCTCACACGCCGACTCGTCGCCGCCGTCCAAGGCGCCCGCACCGCCGAGAGCCGAAAGATCAGCGGCCGACTGAGCCGTGTGCCGAGCCACCACTGCGGAACCGACATGCAGCATCCCACCGGTCACCATCACGATCGCTGCCAGAACGCAGCACGCCAGAACCGTGGCAACACCTTCGTCGTCACGTAGGTTCACCCCTCCTCCACTCCCGACTCCACTGCTGCCACCGCCTCGGAAGAAATGTCGACCAACGGCAGCAACGCACTCTCGGCGCTGACAACGGCCACCGCAAAGCCGTCCACGATCTCCACCGAGATCGACGCATCTTCGGGTGCGATCCGGCGGGCCGTGGTGACCGCAGACTCACGATCACCACGTGCCACCAACCGCGCGGCCTCACGAGCGGCGTCGACACACCGAACCTGCATCGACACCGCCAGGACTCCGCCGATACACAGCACGACCACCGTGACGATCGAAGCCAGAGCAATCGCGGCCTCCACCGTCACGGCGCCGTCGTCGGCTTGCCGAATACCTCTCGTGGACAACATCACACAGCTGTCTTGAGCGCCTTGTCAATGATGCCTGTCAGCGCCGAGACAATGGAGTCGCCAGTGACAACCGTGTACAGGACGGCACCGAATGCGGCAGCCGCAATCGTGCCGATCGCATACTCCGCGGTGGACATGCCGTCGTCCTCCGTTACCAAAAGCGCAAATCTGGCCGACACCGTCCTCAACGTCTTCGAAATCATTTCTCCCCCTTCAATCGAAACCTGCGGCAGCACCTCTGCCGCAGGAGCTTTCACTCGGATCCGGCTCACAGCAGGCCGTTACCGAGCACAGTCGTGGCAAGCCCGATCACCACCGGGACGATGCCCAAGGCGATGAACGCCGGCAGGAAACACAGCCCGAGTGGACCGCTGATCAGCACTCCCGCGCGTTCGGCTGCGGCAGCAGCAAGATCCTCGGCGTCACCTCGACTGCGCTCGGCGAGTTCGGCCATGGACGAGGACAGCGACGAACCCGAACGGGCGGAACGCCGAGCCATTCTGGCGAGCGCCTCGGTATCGGGATCGAGAGCGGCTTCGCTCCACGCGGCGTCCGGATCGGCACCGAGCGCCAGAAGGTCGGCGACGCGACGAAGCGAGTCGGCCATCGGTTTCGGTGCCGTCGACGCCATCGCTGTGATCGCGGCGGAGACGGGAAGCCCCGCTCGTAGGCAGGCCCCGAGAAGGTCGAGACTTGCGGCAACTGCGAGTGGATCCGGCTTGTCCGGGACTGGAACCGAATCTTCTGTTGTTGTGTCCGCGAAGAGAATTTCTGCCGCCCTGGCCGAAGCACCGCGACGAGCGGGAATGATCGCGAACGCCAACGCCATCATCGCCACGGATGCCCAACTCACGACGTGACCTTCGCAGTTATCCGGTCGGTCCAGAGCAGACCAGCTGAGACACAAGCGGTTCCGATCACCAGGAGCACGCCGCCGAGCCCACCTCCGAACAGCACGCGCAGCGGCGAAGCACCCGTCAATTGCCCGAGACCGATCCCCAACAGCGGGAGAAAGGCCAACACCGCAGCGGTCGCCCGAGCGCCCGCCAACCCGGCCTCGGTACGCTGACGAAAGCGTCTACGTCCCAACATGTCCGTCCGGACGGCGCCGAGCAGTTCCGCCAGTGCCAGCCCGTGTTGGTCGGCGACCCGCCAGACGGATCCGATGCGGGAGAACTCACGCTCGATGCACGAATCCGGTACCGCGAAGGCCGCTGCGGCAGAACCACCGAGACGCGCCCTGGCCCCAGCGGAACGGAATACCGCACTCACTTCTCCGGTACATTCCTCGCCTGCAACAGAACTGGCCGCTGCAGGATGCGCGCCGACGCTCAGCTCGGCGATCAGCACCTCCAGACCGGAGAGCAGCATCTTCTGTGAGAGATCCCGGGTTTCGGCTGCATTCGCGCGTCGGCCACGGAGGATCAGGGTCCCGGCGAGGACGACAGCCGCACACCCTGCCGGAAGACCTCCGAGGATCCACGCGGCCGAAATCGCGAGAAATGCGGCAACGAACTGCCACGGAATCTGCCGGGAGGGCTTGCGGACGCTCGGGGTGTAGGTAGCGAGCCGAGCACGTGAATCCCGCACCGGCGCAATCGAGACCGCCAGTGCGAAGGCCAAGAGGGAAACTGTCACGTCCCGACCTCCCGATTGCGAAGCCGGAACATCCGCTCGAGCCGCTCACGACCCGAACCGCCGTCCGGCCACGCCTGCATGATTTGTACGTACCCGTCCGCACCGCGGTCGATGACACCGATCTGTTCGAGACGCCTCGATCCGTCAGCCAATCTGTGCACGTGCAGGATCACTTGAACCGCCGCGGCAAGTTGACTGTGCAACGCGTGGCGATCCATACCGCCGAGCGCCGCCAACGCCTCGAGTCTGGCCGGCACCTCTTCGGGCGAATTGGCGTGAACGGTGCCGGCGCCGCCGTCGTGGCCGGTGTTCATCGCCGTGAGCAGATCAGTCACCTCTGCGCCGCGGACCTCACCGACGACGATGCGATCGGGACGCATTCGTAGTGCCTGCCGAACCAGATCGCGCACCGTCACCTCTCCGACGCCCTCGACGTTGGGAGCTCTGGCGACGAGGCGGACGACGTGTGGATGCGGCGGCGCCAGTTCGGCCGCGTCCTCGACACAGACGATTCGCTCGCGCGGGTCGACCGCGCCGAGCATGGCGGACAACAACGTGGTCTTTCCCGCACCGGTCCCGCCGATCACCAGAAAAGCCAAGCGACAAGAAATGATGCGATTGAGGAGCTCCCGCGCGTCCGGTTCCACGGCGCCGTGGGCGGACAGCGCGTCGAGACCCTGGGTCGCGGGCCGCAACACTCGCAGTGACACGCAGGTTCCACCCTGGGCCACGGGTGCGAGTACGGCATGAAGTCGTACCCCGAAGTGCCCGTCGCCGACGCCCCGCAGGCGGCCGTCGACCCACGGTTGGGCGTCGTCGAGGCGTCGACCTGCCGACAGTGCCAACCGCTGCGCCAATCGACGCACAGCTGCCTCGTCGGTGAACCGCACCCCTGACCTTTCGAGGCCGACCCCGCGGTCCACCCAGACCTGATCCGGCGCGGTCACCAGTACGTCGGCGACCCCGGGTTCGTGCAGCAGAGGTTCGAGCGGCCCCGCGCCTGTCAGTTCCGTCTGGAGCACCCTGACGACCTCCAACAGATCCGTGTCCGCCAGAACGCCCGAGGACTCGGCTCGCACGGCATCGGCAACGGTGGCCGCCGTCGGCTCGCCGACCGACGACGCCGTCAATCGCTCGCGAACTCGGTCGAGCAGTTCGGCCGTGACCAACGCACTCATGCCGCAGCCCTGCGCGGGCGTGCGCCGGATTCGACGGCGTCGAGTGCCGCTGTTGCCGCCACACTCAACGGACAACCGCGGGTCAATTCGAGGCCACCACGCTCGAGCATCGGCGCCAGCGATCGGTGGCCGCGCATCACGGCCGTCAGGGGCAGGCCGAGCATGTCTGCCACATCGGTGCCGCGTAGGCCTCCCGGTGCCGGCCCACGCACGACGAGCCCGACGTTGGAGTTGTGTCGCACCACCCAGGCTCCGACCTTCTCGGCCGCGACGCATGCGGCCACGGTGGCCGGAACCACCACGAGCACCGAATCCGACATCTCCAACACGGCCTGACCTACCTCGCTGGGATGACGTGGCACGTCGCAGACCACGAGCCCGCCGGAACTGCGACCTGCGTCAAGCACGGCGCGAACGGCGGTCACTGTCGGACCGTCGATCTCCCGGCGACTGCTCGCCAGAACCCTCAGAAACTTTCCCTTCGCCGGCAGTGCATCGCGCAGCGCCTCCGGGGACAACCGCCCGCCCTCGACGGTCAGTGCACCCCAACGTAATCCGGGAGCAGTCTCGATACCCAACAGCACGTCGGCGCCGGAACCGAGTGCGTCGACGTCCACCAACAGCGTCGGGACGTGACGTGCCGCCGACGTCAACGCGACTGCCGCAGCAGTTGCCGAGGCTCCGCCGCCGCCACAACCACCCACCACGCTCACGACGGTGCCGTCACCACTGACGTCGACGTGGTCGGCCAGAACTGCGACCAGCGCGTTCTCTTCCTCGGGCAAGGACAGAACGCTGTCGGCTCCGATCGCGGTGGCGCTCTTCCAATCGTCGACGGTCGGTGTGCCGTCGCATACGAGGAACACTCGCGTTCGCTTGGGGGAACGAGCCAGAGCATCTCGCGCCGCCGACGCGTCCAGTACCACCGCCGAGGCCCGGTTCCACTGTTGCCGGGACACGGGATGTTCGGCCTCGTCCAGCCGGCGGTCCACCGCGGCAGCGACGCGTCGCACGCTCGCGAGGATTTTCGCGTCGTCGACGAGAACCAGAATGGGAGCCCCGGTTTCCTGAGAGCTGATCGTCGTGTTCATGACTGCAGAGCCTGAACGAGCACCGGCACCGAAAACAGTGGGCCGAACAACCCTGTGGACAACTGGGAGGTTGGGGAGAAACAGGCCTGAGACAGAGGACGACCCCCGCCAATGGGGGGAGGAGGCGGGGGCCGTCTGAGTTCAGCCCCGGGGGGTCGGGCTGAACTAGTTCGAACGAATCGAACAGCAACGATCTTACACCCGCCATCGGCGAGAAATGCAAGCCTGAGCTGCACTGAACTGCTGTTTTTCGCCGAAAGAGGACGCTTGCCGAAGAGCACACGAACCGCCTGTCGGACTATCCTCAATCCTGTGACCGACAAGCCTGCGAACGGACTGAATACCGGGCGGACAGCCGCTTTCTTCGATTTGGACAAAACGATCATCGCGAAGTCGAGCACCCTGGCGTTCAGCAAGCCATTCTTCGCACAGGGTCTGATCAATCGACGCTCGGTTCTCAAGAGCAGCTATGCGCAATTCCTGTTTCTACTGTCCGGCGCCGATCACGATCAGATGGAGCGCATGCGCGAGCATCTGACGGCGATGTGTGCGGGCTGGGACGTGGAACAGGTGAAGGCCGTCGTCGCGGAGACTCTGCACGACATCGTCGATCCACTCGTCTTCGCCGAGGCGGCCGATCTGATCGCAGATCACAAGCTGCGTGGACACGACGTCATCGTCGTGTCTGCTTCGGGTGAAGAGATCGTCGCACCGATCGCCCGCGCCCTCGGCGCCACCCATTCCGTCGCGACGTCGATGAGGGAGGAAGACGGCCACTACACCGGCGAGGTGGACTTCTACTGCTACGGCCCCGGCAAGGTCGAAGCCATGGAAAAACTCGCCGCGGAGTACGGTTACGACCTCGCCGCCAGTTACGCCTACTCCGACTCGGTGACGGATTTACCCATGCTCGAGGCTGTCGGACATCCGACCGCAGTCAACCCCGATCGAGCGTTGCGCAAGGAAGCGGCCGTAAACGGTTGGCCCATACTGACTTTCTCGAATCCGGTCTCACTTCGTGCCCGATTGTCGGCCCAGTCCACGACCACGGTGGCCACTACCGCTGCGGTGGGAATCGCAGCTCTGGTGGCCGGCGCCATGACCTTCGGGCTACTGCGCCGGAAACGCTGAAATCCAAGGCCCACAAACAAAAATTGGTACTTGCTGTGAGCCCGGACACAGGGTACAAAGGAGTTACGGAAGAACGGAAGGCCAGGAACGGCTCGGAAGAGAAGGACCGTTTCCCCAACCGAAATTCCTAGCACGGGCACTAGGGCACCCACGCGGAGCACAAGCCACTATAAGGGCAGAAGCGTTGTGGGCCTGCGAGATTCGTTCAATTTGAGCGAGGACCCCGCACAGGTTGCGGGGACGACCTCAGAAAGTGCGATCCCTCGCCGAGGCCACCCACACAACCCACCGAGCACGCTTGGTAACGAGTAGTCCGTGCTGACGGGCGGCGAAGTCGATTTATCGGCAGCGCCGCCCGTTCGTTATGTTCCGGCAGGGGCAATTTGCCGGACTATCCGGTAGCGGCGTCGGCAATCGAAGTCGCCTCTCGCGCACCGGCTTCGAGAGCACCACAGCACAGAATCACCCAGCTGCCGACGCCCGCCGGATTTCCCGAAGCGAATCCTGCCGCGCCGTCCGTGTACGCCTGTGGCCGCCGAAGCCAACTGACCTCGGGGACCCCGAGATTGTGCGGATCCAGCCCCGACGAGACCGCAACCAGACGCGAGGCCGCGCGGGCGACGATGCCGTCAGCGGTGCCGAACGGGCTCAGCGCCAAGAGTTCTCCGTGTACGACGGCCGCCAGAACAGGTGCCGGTGCACTGGTTCCGCCAGTAACGAGTTGGGCGAGAGCGTCCAACCGCTCCCCCACTCCGCGATCCGACCGTGGCCGCCCCAGTTGATCTGCGTCCTCGACGAGATCCGCCGCGGCCAACAGGTGCAGCCGGGCCAAAGCCTGAAGTGGGGCTCGCTTCCACGTCGACTCCATGAGCGGAAGGCTGTCGCCGTCGAGAGCCTGAGCCACGCGCAGAGCACCCGCGAGAATCGGATCACCGGCCATGCCCTCGGCCGGCAATTCGGTGGTGCCACCGGCCAGCGATGCAGAAGCGCGCGCAGCGCGAACCGCGGCTTCAGCGGCAGTGGTGGGCCAACCGCGACGGTTGGTCTTGTGCCGATGAACCTCACCCAGAGCATCGCGCGCATGATCGGCGGCGGCGCGTACGCCTGGAAGATCGACGAGGGGCTGCAAGGGGTCCGTCACGATCAACGACGGTACCCTTGCAGCCCCTCTGCGGACTTGCCTACCTACCTGTTGCGTCAGCTTCCCAGCTTGATGGACCCACCGGGAATCGCGTCGAGCAACTTGCGGGTGTAGTCCTGCTGCGGATTGCCGAACACGTCGTCGATCGGTGCCGATTCGCCGATCGAGCCACGCGACATCACCAACACGTTGTCCGCGATCTGACGAACCACGGCCAGGTCGTGCGTGATGAAGAGATACGTCAACCCGAACTCTGCCTGCAGGTCGTTCAGCAGGGTCAAGATCTGATCCTGCACGAGCACGTCGAGAGCGGAGACCGCCTCGTCGCAGATCACGACCTCCGGTTGCAAGGCCAGTGCTCGCGCGATCGCGACGCGCTGACGCTGTCCACCGGAGAGTTCGTTCGGGAACCGACGCATGACCGACTGCGGTAGACCCACCTTGTCGAGAAGTTCGCGGACGCGAGCCTCACGCTCGGCTTTGGTCCCGACCTTGTGGGTACGCAGCGGCTCCTCGATCGTGCGGTAGATCGAGTACATCGGGTCGAGTGTGCCGTAGGGGTTCTGGAAGATCGGCTGCACTCGTCGACGGAACGCAAATGTTTCCTTCGCACCGAGTTTCGCCACGTCCTGACCGTCGAAGACCACGTTGCCTGCAGTGGGCTCGAGCAGACCGAGGACCATCTGTGCGACCGTCGACTTACCGGAACCCGATTCGCCGACGATTGCAGTCGTGGTTCCGCGGCGGACCTTGAAGGACACGTCGTTCACGGCTGTGAAGTCGGTGGTCTTGCGGAAACCCTTGCGCAGCTTGAACACCTTGGTCAGATGATCGACGACAAGAACGTCGTCGGTCACCTTGCCGAAGGACTCTGCCGCACTTTCCTCGGCCTTGACCGCTTCGGCGACCTCTTCCGCCTGTTCGCGAATCTCGGCGCGCGCCACCGACGAGCTGAGCCGCTTCGACGCCAACGACGGCGCAGCCGCGACCAGCTTCTGCGTGTACGGATGCTGCGGGCGCTTCAGAATCTCCAGTGCCGGACCGGATTCGACGATACGACCCTTGCTCATCACGATCAGATGCTCGGCGCGCTCGGCGGCCAGGCCAAGATCGTGAGTGATGAGCAGAACGGCGGTGCCGAGTTCCGTAGTCAGACCGTCGAGGTGGTCGAGGATCTGACGCTGGACGGTGACGTCGAGCGCCGACGTCGGCTCGTCCGCGATCAGGAGCTTCGGACGAGCGGACAACCCGATCGCGATGAGTGCGCGCTGACGCATACCGCCCGAGAACTCGTGCGGGTACTGGCCCAACCGGCTCTCGGCTTCGGCGAGGCCGGCCTCCTCGAGCAGTTCGGCGGCCCGAACCTTGGCTGCCTTGCCCTTGGCAATTCCGTTGGCGGCCAGTGCTTCCTCGATCTGGAAGCCCACTTTCCACACGGGATTCAGATTCGACATCGGGTCCTGCGGAACCAAACCGATCTGGCTTCCCCGGATGTGGACGAAGTCCTTCTCCGAGACCTTCGAGATGTCCTTGCCGTCGAAGATGATCTCGCCTGCCGTCACCTTGCCGGTGCCGGGAAGCAGATTGATGATCGAGTGGGCGGTGGTGGACTTACCCGAACCCGATTCGCCGACGATCGCGACCGTCTGACCCGGGTAGACGGTCAGGCTGACGCCTCGAACTGCCGGAACCGGACCGGAATTGGACTGGAAAGACACCTCGAGATCACGAATCTCGAGCAACGGAGTTTCCTCCGAGGTGAGAGTTTCCTTGGTGGTCATCGTGCTCACCGCTTCCGCGACTTGGGATCGAGGGCGTCGCGCAGAGCGTCACCCATCATGATGAATCCGAGAACGGTGATCGCCAAAGCCGTTGCCGGGTAGAACAGAATGGTCGAACCCTGACGCAGCGTCACCTGAGCGTTGCTGATGTCGCCGCCCCACGAAACCTCGGTGGACGGAAGACCGATACCGAGGAAGGACAGCGTCGCCTCGGCAACGATGTACGTACCGAGCGAGATGGTGGCGACCACGATGATGGGCGCCAACGAGTTCGGGATGACGTGGCGGATCAGTGTCTTGAGCTTCGAGACACCCAACGCTTCCGAGGCCATGACGTAATCGTTGTTCTTCGCCGAGATCACCGCGCCTCGAGCGATTCTTGCCATCTGCGGCCAGCCGAAGAGCGCCAGCACGCCGACGACGGTCCAGATGGTGCGATCGGTGAACAGCTGCATCAGGACGATGGCAGCCAGGATCAGCGGGATGCCGAAGAAGATGTCGGCGACACGGGAGAGGATCGAATCGGTCCATCCGCCGTAGAAACCGGACAGCGCACCGAAGATCACGCCGATCACCAGCACCGACGCCGTGACGCCGACGCCCACGAGTACGGATGCGCGAGCACCGTAGATGGTGCGCGAGTACACGTCACAGCCCTGGCGGTCGAAACCGAACCAGTGCCCTGAGGTCGGCCCCTGCATGCTGTAGGTCAGGTCGCAGAACCGCGGATCGGTGCTCGTGAACAAGCTCGGAAACGCTGCGATGACGATGACCGCGAGGATGATGATCGTCGAGATGATGAACAGGGGGCGCTTGCGTAGGTCGCGCCACGCATCGGTCCACATGCTGGTCGGCGCCTGATCGAGTTTGACGGCGTCCGTCTCCCCCGGTGCCGCAACTTCGGGCGGTGCCACGAAATGACTTTGCCGGACTGCGCGTCCGGTCTTCACGGTCTCAGACATAGCGGATCCTCGGATCGAGCGCGGCGTACAAGAGGTCGACGAGCAGATTCGCGATCAGGTAGATCACGATCAGGATGGTGACGAACGAAACCACCGTCGGCGCTTCACCTCTGGTCACGGCCTGGTAGATCGTGCCGCCGACGCCGTTGATGTTGAAGATGCCCTCGGTGACGATGGCGCCGCCCATCAACGTTGCGAGGTCGGCACCCAGGAACGTGACCACGGGGATCAGCGAGTTGCGCAACACGTGCACGCGAACCACTCGTCCACGGGAAAGTCCCTTGGCGGTAGCGGTGCGGACGTAATCGGCAGTCAGATTCTCCGCCACGGACGTTCGGGTCAGTCGCAGTACGTACGCAAACGAGACCGAACCCAGAACCAGGGCAGGGAGCAGGAGATTGGTGAAGCTGGTGTTGCCACCGACCGTCGGCGGGACGATGCCCCATTTGACGCCGATGAAGAACTGAGCCAGGAAGCCGATCACGAAGATCGGGATGGCGATGAGAACGAGGCTGAACAGCAGGACGGTGCTGTCGAAGAATCCGCCCTTACGCAGGCCGGCGATGAGGCCGAAGCCGACACCGAAGACGGTCTCGACGATCAGTGCCATGAAGGCAAGTTTCATCGTGATCGGAAATGCCTGTGCCAGAACTTCACTGACAGGTCGTCCGGAGAACGACGTGCCGAAGTCCAGCGTGAAGATGCCCTTCAGGTACAGCAGGTACTGCTGATAGAAGGGGAGATCGAGGTGGTAGCGCTCCCGAAGCTGTGCTGCCACAGCCGGACTGAGCGCCTTGTCGCCAGCCAACGCGGCAATCGGATCACCGGGAAGCAGGAAGACCATGGCGTAGATCAGAAGAGTGGCCCCGAGAAAAACCGGGATCATTTGAAGCACTCGGCGACCGATGTACCAGAGCATCGGATCACCTCCTTGTCGATGATCGTGTACGTCAGCGGACAGTCCGGTGTGAACACGAGTTCGGGACGGCAGGCAGGGCGCCTGCCGCCCCGAACTCACGTTTCAGATGCGGATCGTTCTACGCGTCAGTTCTTTTCGATGTCTTCGTAGACCGGAACACCGTTCCAGCTGATGGTCACGTTGGAAACGTTCTCCGACCATCCACTGGCAGCGTTGCGGTACCACGTCGGAACTGCGGGCAGGTCCTTGAGCAGGACTTCCTGGGCCTGATCGAGCAGTTCCTGAGCCTTCGCCTGATCGGTCTGGCCGGCCGATTCGCGCAGGAGGCGGTCGAACTCGGGGTTGGAGTACTCACCGTCGTTGGAGCTGCCGCCGGTCTGGTAGTTCTGCGCCAGGAAGCCGTACTGCTGCGGGTAGTCGCCCTGCCAACCGGAGCGGAAAGAGCTCTGGATGGTGCGGTCGGTGGCTTCGGTGCGGATCTGAGCGAAGGTGGCGTACTGCTTGCCCTTTGCGTCGATACCGAGGGTGTTGCGGATGCTGTTCGCCGTGGCATCGACCCATTCCTGGTGTCCGCCGTCGGAGTTGTAGGCGATCTCGAAGCTGCCGGACCACGGTGCGATGGCGTCGGCCTTGGCCCAAGCAGCCTTGGCCGCCTCGGGATCGAACTTCACGTTGCTGTTACCGGTCAGCGAGTCGTTCCAGCCCTTGATTGCGGGGCTGGTGAAGTCGAGTGCAGGCGTCCTGGTCTTGTTGAAGATCTGCTGGGTGATCTGATCGCGGTTGATCGCCATCGAGATCGCCTGACGGCGGAGCATGCCCTCTTCGCCGCTGAAGTGCGGCAGGCGACCCGGGATCGTGAACGTCTCGATGGTTGCCGACGGCTGGTTGACGGTGCGTCCGGGCAGGTCCGACTCGAAGGTCGTGACGGCGCTCGGCGGAACCTGGTCGAGAACGTCGACGTTGTTGGCCAGGAGATCGGTGTACGCCGTGTCGAGGCTGTTGTACATGATGAAGTCGACGCCGGCGTTCTTCGGCTTACGGTTGCCGTTGTAGTCCGGGTTCACGACGGTGTCGATGCGGACGTTGTGCTGCCACGCGCCGGTTCCGTCGAGCTTGTACGGGCCGTTGCCGATCGGGTTCTCACCGAAGGCGGTCATGTCCTTGAACGCGACCTCGGGCAGCGGGTAGTACGCCGTGAAGCCGAGGCGATCGGGGAACGCCGACTCGGGCTGCTTGAGTTCGATGGTGAAGGTGGAGTCGTCCACAACCTTCAGACCCGACATGGTCTGTGCCGTCGGAACCTCGGCGGCAACTTCGTCGTAGCCCTTGATCGGATCGAAGAACGATGCCTGAAGCTGAGCGTTGGTGGAGAGGGCGCCGTAGTTCCACGCGTCGACGAACGACTTCGCGGTGACGGGGGTGCCGTCCGTGAAGGTCCAACCGTCCTTGAGCTTGACGGTGAAGTTCTGACCGTCGGTGCTCTCGATGGACTCGGCAACCTCGTTCTCCGTACCGCCGTCTGCGGTGTACGAAACGAGACCGGAGAACAGCGAGTCGAGGACGCGGCCGCCCATGTTCTCACTCGTGTTCGTGGGGATCAACGGGTTCTGAGGCTCGCCCGCCCAGGCGTTGACGACGCCACTGGACGATCCGCCCGACGAATCGCCGGACGAACATGCCGTGATCAGCACTGCCGTCATTCCGAGCGCGACCGCGCCCGTCGCTATGCGTGAGATACGCAAAGGAATTCCTTCCACATCTAAGTGACCCCGAGCATGCTCGCGGCCTGCCGACAGCCGTAACTGCCGGCGTCGTGTCGCCTACAACTGAAAGTGAACGTGACTTCGAGTTGTGGTCGAATAATGGTTTGACAATAGACACATCCGACGCGGGGCGCGCATCGCACCCATTGTCCGCAATTCCGAGGGAAATCTGTCCGCGCCCATTCACTCGTCGGCGGAAGCGACCACCCGTCGCATCAATTCGACCGATCGTCGCAGGACAACGGGTTGCAACGTGATGCAACGGTGCGTTTACGCGAGCTTGTGACTACCCTCACACGGAGTCAGAAAAGTGTCGATCAAAGTGGAAAGAAGGCCGTCAGCCATGACAAGCGCAGCCGAAACAGACGTCCCCCAGGCATATCCGCCGAGCGCAGAGTTCGCTGCGGCCGCCAACGCGGGACCGGAGTTGCAGGCTGCCGCAGATACCGACCGCCTCGCTTTCTGGGCGAATCAGGCTGAGCGCCTTCACTGGCACGAGAAATGGACCGACGTCCTCGACTGGACCGACGCCCCCGTCGCCAAGTGGTTCGTCGGCGGAAAGCTCAACGTCGCCTACAACTGCGTCGACCGCCACGTCGTCGCCGGCAACGGCGACCGCATCGCCATCCACTTCGAAGGCGAACCAGGCGATTCCCGCGACCTGACCTACAACGACCTCCTCGCCGAAGTCAGCCGCGCCGCAAATACTTTCACCGACCTCGGCCTCGTCGCCGGTGACCGCGTAGCGATCTACATGCCGATGATCCCCGAAGCGATCGTCACCATGCTCGCCTGCGCCCGCCTCGGCCTGACCCACTCGGTCGTCTTCGCCGGATTCTCCGCCACCGCCCTACGCTCACGCATCGACGACGCCCAAGCCAAACTCGTGGTCACCGTCGACGGGCAGTGGCGACGCGGCGCAGCAGCACCCATCAAAACAGCGGTCGACGAATCCGTCGCCGGCGCCGAATCCGTCCAGAACGTGTTGGTGGTCAACCGGACCGGCATCGACGTCGACTGGACCGACGGCCGCGACCTGTGGTGGCACGAAACCGTCGCACAGGCCTCACCCGAGCACGAGGCGCAGGCCTTCGACGCCGAGCATCCCCTGTTCATTCTCTACACCTCCGGCACCACCGGAAAGCCCAAGGGCATCATCCACACCTCCGGCGGCTACCTCACCCAGGCCTCGTACACCCACCACAACGTCTTCGATCACAAAGCGGGACAAGACGTCTACTGGTGCACCGCCGACATCGGCTGGGTCACCGGACACTCCTACATCGTCTACGGACCCCTCTCGAACGGCGTCACCCAGGTCGTCTACGAAGGCACCCCCAACTCCCCGAACGAGCACCGCCACTTCGACATCATCGAGAAGTACGGCGTCTCCATCTACTACACCGCACCCACCCTCGTGCGCACGTTCATGAAGTGGGGCCGCGAGATCCCCGACGCCCACGACCTGTCCTCGATCCGCCTCCTCGGATCTGTGGGCGAGCCCATCAACCCCGAAGCGTGGCGCTGGTTCCGAGAGGTCATCGGCGGCAACAAAGCCCCCATCGTCGACACCTGGTGGCAGACCGAGACCGGCGCGATCATGATCTCCCCACTCCCCGGTATCACCGCCACCAAACCCGGATCCGCCATGGCACCACTGCCCGGCATCTCCGCGAAGATCGTCGACGACGACGCCAAGCCCCTCGGCCCCGGCGGCAACGGCTACCTCGTCCTCGACGAGCCGTGGCCGGCGATGCTCCGCGGCATCTGGGGCGACATGGACCGCTACCGCGACACCTACTGGTCCCGCTACGCCGAAGAAGGCTGGTACTTCGCCGGTGACGGCGCCAAGTACGACGACGACGGCGCACTCTGGGTCCTCGGCCGCGTCGACGACGTCATGAACGTCTCCGGTCACCGCATCTCCACCTCCGAAGTGGAATCAGCACTGGTGAACCATCACGGAGTCGCCGAAGCCGCCGTCGTCGGTGCCGCCGACGAGACCACCGGACAGGGCATCGTCGCGTTCGTCATCCTCCGTGAAGGCGTCGAGAACACCGGCGACGTCCTCATCGCCGAACTCAAGGCTCAGGTCTCCACCGACATCAGCCCCATCGCCAAACCGCGTCAGATCACGATCGTGCCGGAACTGCCGAAGACCCGATCCGGCAAGATCATGCGCCGCCTCCTGCGCGACGTCGCCGAAGGCCGCGACCTCGGAGACACCTCGACCCTGGTCGACCCCAAGGTATTCGACGCCATCCGCGGCAAGTAGGACCTTCGGCCCCTGTGCGCCTTTTTGGTAGTCCCCACTACCGGAAAGGCACACAGGGGCGAAGCCCCTCTCGCAACTTCACTTCCTCTTTCGACGTCAGCCAGGACTCCTCGGCTACGCGAATGTCTGCGGCAACCCGCTTGTGCAAGGACTTTCCGCGCGAGGAGAGAAACACGCGTACCTTCCGGCGATCGTCCTCACCGACCTCGCGGTAGATAAGCGCCAGCGAGACCAACTTGTCCGCAACTCGCGTCAGCGTCGGAGCCGGTGTTCCCGTTCGATCGCGCAGCTCAGCCATCGTCAGCCCCTCGGTCGACGCCAGGGCTTCGAGCGTCATCCAGTGATCAAGAGTGAGATTCTCTGCCGCCAGCGCCTTCTCCGCCGCTGCCGCGGCCATTCGAGCTGCTCGGACCAGCGCAGTCGTCAGCGACGCATCAAGAATTCCGGAGTCACTTTTTCCCACTGATCGCTCCCCCGCTGTTGCGCAGTTCACACTTCTCGGGCAATACTTTCAAATGAAATGATAGTAACCCAGGCCAGGCCGCTGACTCCCGATTCCGGCGGCGACGCATGAGCGCTACCGGCGCGCTGGAACGCGCGCGCAGCGCGGTGTGGCGCCTGGGCATGGTGCTTCCCCTTCAGGGGCCGGCCGGACTGTTCGGCCCCTCCTGCGAAGCAATCAGCGAATTGGCCGCCCGCGACCTCAACAACTCCGGTGGCGTACTGGGACGCGAAGTCCAGATCGAAGTGATCGACGGCGGCGCGACGCCGAGCGTCGTCGCCGCCCGCGTGGGACAACTACTCGACGCCGGCGACATCGACGCCGTCAGCGGTTGGCACATCTCCTCGGTCCGCCACGCACTCGCACCGGTGGTCGCAGGCCGTATTCCGTACTCGTACACCTCGCTCTACGAGGGCGGCGAGGTCAGGTCCGGCATCTACTGCTCGGGTGAGACACCACGTCAGCAGATCGCGCCGGCGCTGAAGTGGCTGCGCGACAACGTCGGAGCGCGTAAGTGGTTTGTCGTCGGGGACGACTACATCTGGCCGCACAGCTCTCTCGGAGCCGTGAGGCAATTCGCCACCGAACTCGATCTCAGCCTGGTCGGCGGTTCGTTTGTCGACCTCGGGCGCGGAAACATGAAGCAGTTGGTCGAGACCGTCTCGAACTCCGGTTGCGACGGCGTGATCATGCTCCTCGTCGGCCAGGACGCCGTCGATTTCAACCGCGCCTTCGCCCGCCGCGGCCTCGACGAGTCGATGATCCGGTTCAGCCCGTTGATGGAAGAGAACATGCTGCTCGCGAGCGGGCCGAGGGCAACCCGCAACCTGTTTGCCTCCGCCGCGTACTTCCGTTCGATGGTCGACGGCAACTCCATGGATCTTCTCGGGCGCTACGTTGCACTGCACGGCGCGCACGCTCCGGCGCTGAACAATGCCGCCGAATCGTGTTACGAAGGGATACATACCCTTTCGGCCCTGGTTCGACGCGCCGACAGCACACATCCGCGTGACCTGGACGCCGTCGTCGAGGGTGCCGCGTACGACGGGCCTCGCGGAACCGTCGAGTTTCGTGATCGTGTTGCACGGCAGAAGATTCAGCTCGCCGTCGCCGACGGACTCGACTTCTCGATCATCGCCACCCTCTGAAACCTTCCCCTGAGATCCACCTCTTGACTTCTGTGGCGCGCATCACTTAGTTTCATTTGGAATCATTTCATTTGAAAGTAACCGTCCCGAAGTAACCGGAGGTGCCCGATGGGCAGTGTTGGTTTGCTTTACGTGGGAGCCGTCCTCTTCGTCAACGGACTGATGCTGCTCGGCACAGTTCCCGTTCGATCCGCCTCGGTCCTCAACCTCTTCGTCGGCGCACTTCAATGCGTCGTCCCCACCGTCATGTTGATTCAGGCTCAGGGAGATTCGAGCGCTGTCCTGGCGGCCTCAGGGCTCTATCTGTTCGGATTCACCTATCTCTACGTGGGCATCAGCAATCTCGCCGGCTTCGAGCCGGAAGGAATCGGGTGTGGTTCTCGCTGTTCGTCGCGTGCGCCGCGCTCGTGTACTCCTTCCTCTCTTTCACAGTGAGCAACGACCCCGTCTTCGGGGTCATCTGGCTCGCATGGGCAGCGCTGTGGACGCTGTTCTTCCTGGTACTCGGGCTCGGCCGCGAGAATCTCAGTCGCTTCACCGGCTGGGCAGCGGTCCTCCTGAGCCAGCCCACGTGCACAGTCCCCGCATTTCTGATCCTGACCGACAACTTCCACACCACACCCGCCGTCGCGGCCGGTTGGGCCGGAGCGCTTCTGGTTCTCCTGGGCCTGGCCAAGATCCTCGCTGCACCCAAAACCGCAGTACCCCAATCCCGTCCAGTCTTCAACTGATCGACACAACCAAGGAGTGAAAGACAATGCGACACGGTGACATCTCCTCGAGCAACGACACGGTCGGCGTAGCAGTGGTCAACTACAAGATGCCCCGCCTGCACGATCGCGCCGGTGTCCTCGAGAACGCGCGCAAGATCGCCGACATGATGATCGGCATGAAGACCGGCCTCCCCGGAATGGATCTGGTGGTCTTCCCCGAATACTCCACGCAGGGAATCATGTACAACGAGGAGGAGATGTACGCGACAGCAGCCACCATCCCGGGCGACGAGACCGCGATCTTCTCCGCAGCGTGCCGCGAAGCCGACACGTGGGGAATCTTCTCCATCACCGGCGAACAGCACGAAGACCACCCGAACAAGCCCCCGTACAACACGTTGATCCTCATCGACAACAAGGGCGAGATCGTTCAGAGGTACCGAAAGATCCTGCCCTGGTGCCCCATCGAAGGGTGGTACCCGGGAGACACGACGTATGTCACCGAAGGCCCGAAGGGGCTGAAGATCTCGCTCATCATCTGCGACGACGGCAACTACCCGGAGATCTGGCGCGACTGCGCGATGAAGGGTGCAGAACTGATCGTCCGTTGCCAGGGGTACATGTACCCCGCCAAGGACCAGCAGGTGATGATGTCCAAGGCAATGGCCTGGGCCAACAATTGTTATGTGGCAGTTGCCAATGCGGCCGGATTCGACGGCGTCTACTCCTACTTCGGACACTCCGCGATCATCGGATTCGACGGCCGGACGCTGGGTGAAACCGGCGAAGAAGAATACGGAATCCAGTACGCGCAGCTTTCCGTCTCAGCCATTCGCGACGCACGCGAGAACGATCAGTCCCAGAACCACATCTTCAAACTCCTCCATCGCGGCTACTCCGGTGTCCACGCAGCAGGTGACGGAGACAAGGGCGTCGCGGACTGCCCGTTCGAGTTCTACAAGCTGTGGGTCACCGACGCCCAGAAGGCTCAGGAACGCGTCGAGGCCATCACCCGAGACACAGTGGGTGTAGCGGATTGTCGCGTCGGAAACCTGCCGGTCGAGAAGACAATCGAAGCGTAAGGATCTCACTGTGCCTTATATCACCGACATGCTCCATGACCGGAACAGTGCAGCAGCACCACCGCCGGCCGAGGAACGAACCGAACCCGTACCGGTCGGGGCCTTCGACGCTCGCAAGCTCTCGAAAGCCCTGAGTTCCAAGATCGTCGGACAACAGGCCGCCGTCGACGCAGTGGTTCGTGCGATTTCGATCGCGCATGTCGGTGCCACGGATCCGACGCGTCCGCTCGCCAACATCCTTCTCGTTGGCCCGACCGGCGTCGGCAAGACGGAATTGGTGCGGCGCGTGGCCGCAGAACTACGGTCAGGACCCGATGATCTGTGCCGCATCGACATGAATGCTCTTGCGCAAGAGCATTATGCGGCGTCGTTCTCCGGGGCTCCACCTGGATATGCCGGTAGCAAGGAGTCCTTCACGCTGTTCGACAAGAACACCGTCGAGGGCGATCCGTACACCCCCGGAATCGTCCTGTTCGACGAAGTGGAGAAGGCCGACCCCACCGTGCTGCGTGCGCTCCTGCAGGTCCTCGACAACGGCGAACTCCGGTTGGCGAACGGTCAGCAGAAGATCTCGTTCCGCAACAGCTACGTGTTCCTGACCTCGAATCTCGGCTCTGCTGCGGTGGCAGAACGTCGGCGATCCCACCTGCGGCAGCTCGCCGATCGCGTCCGGATCGATCGACCGCGCCATGGTCATCATCTGGTGCAACGCGCGTTGGAGAAGTTCTTCGACCCCGAATTCTTCAACCGCATCGACGAAACCGTGATCCTCGACGAGTTCGACGAACAGACCGCGGAACAAGTGACCCGTCTCGAGATCGAACTGATCACGACTCGGTTGGCCAGGAGAGGCATCGACGTCGAGGTGGAGGACTGCGCCGTCGCCCTGTTGCAACGGCGCGGGTTCGACCCGGTGTACGGAGCACGTGGCCTGCGCCGCACCATCCGGAACGTCTTGGCCGACCCGGTGGCCGCCGCCGTTCTCGACCTTCGGCCGGTCGGGACGCAACCACTCGCCTTGCAGGCGCGGGCAGTTGGTGATCAGATACAGGTAAAGAAAGTCCCATGAGTGCTCGCTCACGTTGCGGATCGAATCCGCAACGTGGGCGACACATTTCAAACATGTCCGCGTAACGCCACCTCCCTAGGTTGGGTGCCTGCACCACAAAGTGCACATGCACAGGCACCCAGGGGAAGTGACGTCATGACAGCAGTGAACGAGCAGGTGTCCGCCGGCGCACCGGACAGGGCAGAT
The DNA here is from genome assembly GCF_023221595.1 of Rhodococcus qingshengii JCM 15477. Classification (NCBI taxonomy): domain Bacteria; kingdom Bacillati; phylum Actinomycetota; class Actinomycetes; order Mycobacteriales; family Nocardiaceae; genus Rhodococcus; species Rhodococcus qingshengii. Next base: position 552,905 of record NZ_CP096563.1, on the reverse strand, counting down.
CTCGGTGAGAATGCCGCACTGAAGGAGACTCTGGAGGACTACACCCTCCGATTTGCGCCACGCAGCTACCGCAAATGGGGAACCGGCGTCGTCGCGACCTCCGCGCTCGGCGGAATCGCGTATCTCGCAGACTTCTCGATCGGCGCCAACATCGGCATCTCGTACGGCACCGGTAACGCATTGCTGGGCATCGCCGTGTTTGCCGTCGTCATCATGGCGACCGGCTTCCCACTTGCCTACTATGCCGCGCGATACAATATCGACCTCGATTTGATCACTCGCGGAAGCGGTTTCGGCTACTACGGCTCGGTGGTCACCAACGTCATCTTCGCGACGTTCACCTTCATCTTCTTCGCGCTCGAAGGTTCCATCATGGCCCAGGGTTTGAAACTGGGGCTCGGGATCCCACTCTCGATCGGCTACGCGGTCTCGACCCTGATGGTCATTCCACTGGTCATCTACGGAATGAAGGCTCTGGCAAAGCTCCAAGTGTGGACGACGCCTCTGTGGCTCGTCATGATGGTGCTGCCGTTCCTGTATCTGCTGTTCAAGCACCCTGATTCGGTGAGCGCGTTCTTCGCCTTCGGCGGTGAGGACGGCGCAAACGGCAAGGGCGTCAACTTCGGATCGGTGATGCTGGCCGCGGGTGTCTGCTTGTCGCTGATCGCACAGATCGCCGAGCAGATCGACTACCTACGCTTCATGCCGCCCAAGACGCCGGAAAACACCCGCCGTTGGTGGGCTGCAGTAATTCTCGCCGGCCCCGGCTGGGTGATCTTCGGCGCGTTCAAGCAGATCGTCGGACTGTTCCTCGCCGTGTACATCATCGCGAACGTCGTCGACGGATCCTCGATCGCCAACCAGCCCGTGCACCAGTTCCTCGAGATCTACCAGGACATGATGCCTCACTGGCTGGCCATGACGCTGGCCGTGATCCTCGTGGTCATCAGCCAGATCAAGATCAACGTCACCAACGCGTACTCCGGCTCACTGGCCTGGACCAACTCGTACACCCGCGTCACCAAGACCTACCCCGGACGCATGGTCTTCGTTCTGGTCAACCTGGCGATCGCACTGATCTTGATGGAAGCCAACATGTTCGACTTCCTCAACACGATCCTCGGGTTCTACGCCAACTGCGGTATCGCCTGGGTCGTGGTCGTCGCCTCGGACATCGCGATCAACAAGTACTGGTTGAAGCTCTCCCCGAAAGTCCCCGAGTTCCGACGCGGGATGCTCTACGACGTCAACCCCGTCGGCTTCGTGTCGATGCTGCTGGCCGCGGGCATTTCGATCCTGGTGTTCTTCGGTGCTTTCGGTTCGGCGATCAAGCCGTTCTCCCCGATCGTCGCAATCGTCATCGCACTGGTGATGCCGCCGATCCTGGCCGTCGCCACCAAGGGAAAGTACTACCTACGACGCACCGACGACGGCATCGATCTGCCGATGTTCGACGAGTACGGGAACCCCTCCGGTGAAACGCTTCTGTGCTGCGTCAGCGGAATCGAATTCGAGCGTCCCGACATGCTCGCGTCGAACGTGCCCGGCCCGAACGGCGAGAAGCAGTACATCAGCTCCCTGGCCTTGAGCACCGACAAGACCGGTGAGCACGTCCTGCCTGCTCAGCTTCCCTGACAACTGCTGTGCGCCTTTATTAACCGCCGGGGGTTAATAAAGGCGCACAGCAGGGTTATGCCCCTACATCGTCGAGCGACTCACCCTTCGTCTCACGCATGACCAGCAGCGCGACAAAAGTCAGCGTCGCCGCTACGAGAAGATAGATGCCGACCCAACCGACGCCGTAGTTCTTCGCGAGGTAGACGGCGATGAACGGCGCCACCGCTGCGCCCAGAATACTGGCCGTGTTGTACGCGATTCCCGAGCCCGTGTAGCGGACGTTGGTCGGGAAGAGTTCCGGGAGAACGGCACTCATCGGGCCGAAGGTCAGGCCCATGAGCAGCATGCCCACGATGAGGAACGCCAACATGCGACCGTCGTTCATTCCGTCCGGTTCGAGGAAGACACCGAAGGTCAAGCCGAACACCATGATCAGACCGGTGATGATCAGCAAGGTGATACGACGCCCGTAACGGTCGGCGAGCCAACCCGAGACCGGCACGGCGGCAGCGAAGAACACGACTGCGATCAACTGCAGGACAAGGAAATCGGTGTACTTGAAGCCCGCACCGGTTCCACCGTCGGCCGCCGTCTTGCCGGTTCCGTGGCTGAGCACCCAGGTGGTCATGATGTAGAACAGCGTGTACGTCGCGAGCATCACGAACGTACCGATGATCAGCTGACGCCAACTGGTCTTGAATACCTCGGCGACCGGAGTCTTGACCTTCTCGCCGCGCTCGACTGCGCGCGCGAACACCGGGGTTTCCTCAAGCTTGAGCCGGACGTACAGGCCGATCATCACCATGATTGCGCTGAGCAGGAACGGAATTCGCCATCCCCAACTCAGGAAGGCACCCTCGAGGTCCGGGCTGGAATTGTCGTGGTTCATGAACAACGTGATGATCAGGAACAGTCCGTTGGCCATGAAGAAGCCGATGGGCGCACCGAGTTGCGGCCACATCGCCGCCCAGGCCCGCTTGCCTTCCTTGGCGGTCTCGGTCGCGAGCAGCGCCGCACCCGACCATTCGCCGCCGAGCCCGAGACCCTGGCAGAAACGCATGAGCGCCAACAACGCCGGGGCCAGCAGTCCGATCTGGTGATAGGTCGGCAGTAGTCCGATGAGGAAGGTCGCTATGCCCATCGTCAGCAACGAGCCGACCAGAGTTGCCTTGCGTCCGACGCGGTCACCGAAGTGTCCGAAGAGAATCGAACCGAGGGGACGGGCGACGAACGCGAGTCCGAACGTCGCCAACGACGCGAGAAGCGCGGTGGTGTCGTTGCCCTTCGGGAAGAACAGGTGCGGGAACACCGATACTGCCGCTGTTGCATAGATGTAGAAGTCGTAGAACTCGATGGACGTACCCACCATGCTGGCGACCACGATTCGGCTGCGCGGCACTCCGGCGACGGTATCTGCGTCGCCGCCCTCCGGCTTGGGTGGATTCTCACTGACTGACGTGCTCAAAACATGCTCCTGCGCCGTTATACGAAAGATGTCCAATTGGTGGGATAGAGTCCCAATCAGTAGGAATTGAACACCCGCGGGGTTTTCCGACGCAAATTCGGTTCGCGAATTCGGCTCAGCGGGCAATCCGCGATAAAATTCCGTAAAGGTGAGCCGGGAAGTCTGGTCGGCACGTGCATTCGATGCGTCACAACGTCGATCACGTTCATGTCTGTTGCATCCGAATTCGGTTGCACGAACAAAGGTCGTCCCCACGCGTGATCTCCACCCTGCGTTCCGAACTGTCCCGCTACCTCCGCACCGAAACGGTGGGCGGATCGATCCTCCTGATCGCTGCCGCCCTCGCTCTGATCTGGGTGAACTCTCCTTTCGGTGAGAGCTACATCGCACTACGTGACTTCCAGATCGGTCCGTCCGCACTCCATCTCGACCTCAGCTTGGGCACGTGGGCGCAGGACGGACTGCTTGCCGTCTTCTTCTTCGTCGCCGGCCTCGAACTCAAACGTGAACTGGTGGTCGGCGAACTCGCGGACCGCAAAGCCGCGATGCTCCCGATCATCGCGGCGTGCGGCGGCGTCCTGGTTCCCGCGATCATCGCGGCGTCCATCGGTTTCGGTACGCCCGGCATGGACAAGGGCTGGGCCATTCCCGTCGCGACGGACATCGCTTTTGCCCTCGGCGTGCTCGCGCTGACCGGCTCGAAGATCCCGGCGAGCGCCCGAGTTTTCCTGCTCAGCCTGGCCGTCGTCGACGATCTGCTCGCGATCATCCTCATCGCCGTACTGTTCACCGGTTCCCTCGCGATGTTGTGGCTGCTGACCGCGGCCGCAGCCCTGGCTGCCTACGCCTACGCCCAACACAAACGCATCACGACGCCGTTCCTCTACGTCCCGCTGGCACTACTGACCTGGTACGCGATGCACGAAGCGGGGATACACGCCACACTCGCGGGCGTCGCGCTCGGCTTACTCACCCGGGTGAGGCGCGATCCGGACGAGGAGTACGCGCCCGGTAGCCGTCTCGAGCACCGTATTCAGCCCTACTCTGCAGGCTTCTGTGTCCCCGTCTTCGCACTGTTCGCCTCCGGTGTTCCGATCAACGCGGCGGTGCTCGGCGACATTTTCACCGACCCCGTCGGGCAATCGGTTGTCGTCGGTCTTCTGGTCGGCAAAACCGTCGGAATCTTCGGAATTTCCCTGCTCGCGATCAAATTGGGGATAGCAACCAAACCCAAGACACTGGAATTGAGAGACATGTTTGCCCTCTCAGTTCTCGGTGGCATCGGGTTCACCGTTAGCCTGCTTGTAGCAGACCTCGCATTGGACGGGGTCGGCGATGGCAGCGAGGCCGAGATAGCGAAGGCCGCAGTTCTCGTGACATCGTTGGTGGCATCGCTGATCGGATCAGCGCTGCTGTGGCGACGTGGACGAGTTCATGCGGCTCGAGACGACGCTTCCACCGCCATTGCCACGGACGCGAGAGAACTACCTGGAGAGGTCGACAAGTGAGCTTGACCAACGGAGAGAGCCAGCGCTTCACCGGAGATGGAGTACCGAACACGGTCTCTTCCATCCCTCTCACCGATGTGGACGCCCGCACGCCGGGCGAGGCCACCATCGGGGCCCTCGTCAAGGACGCGACCGCACAGGTCTCCACCCTCGTGCGCGCCGAGGTCGAACTTGCCAAGGCCGAGGTGACGGGCGAGGTCAAGAAGGGTCTGCAGGGCAGCGTCTTCTTCATCCTGGCCTTCACGGTTCTGCTGTTCAGTTCGTTCTTCTTCTTTTTCTTCCTGGCCGAGATGCTCGACACCTGGGTGCCGCGCTGGCTGGCGTTCCTCATCGTCTTCCTGATCATGGTGGTGACCACCGCGATTCTGGCGCTGCTCGGTTATCTGCGCGTGCGCAAGCTGAGGGCTCCGGAGAAGACGATCGAATCGCTCAAGCAGGCCAAGAACGTCATCCCCGGCAGCCATGACGACGCAAAGCCGTCGGTCGATTTCAACGCGCGCCGGTAGCGAGTCTGATCGAAAGTGGCAGCCCCAGATCCATCCACCGTCAGGTTCGACGGCCCCTGGATTCACCGGGACATTCACGCCAACGGCATCCGGTTTCACGTCGTCGAGGTAGGCGACGCGGAGCCGGATGCTCCGTTGGTGGTCCTGTTGCACGGATTCGCCGATTTCTGGTGGTCCTGGCGCCATCAGTTGACGGCACTGTCCGAGCAGGGATTCCGCGTCGTCGCGATGGAACTTCGTGGGTACGGCGATTCCGACAAGCCCCCTCGTGGCTACGACGGTTGGACGCTCGCCGGTGACGTAGCCGGCCTCATTCGTGCGATGGGTTACGGCAAGGCCACGCTGATCGGTCATGCCGACGGCGGGTTGGTGTGCTGGGCGACCGCGCTCCTGCATCCACGCCTGGTGCGGTCGATAGCGCTGATCTCGTCACCACACCCGATGGCGCTCAAGAAAGCAGTCGTCCGCGACCCCTATCAGCGCCGCGCGCTTTTGCCCTCGTTCCTGGCCTATCAGGTACCGCTACGCCCGGAACGTCGGTTGACGGCCGACAACGGCGCCGAAGTGGAGCGTCTGGTTCGCTCGCGGTCGGGCCCCACCTGGCCGCAGCAACCCGAATTCGCAGATGTCATGAGCAAGATGCGGTCCGCGATCCGGATCCCGGGCGTCGCGCATTCCACCTTGGAGTACCAGCGTTGGGCCTTCCGCAGCCAGCTCCGCCCCGAGGGCCGACGTTTCATGCGTTTGATGGATCAGGTTCTTCGCATTCCGATCGTCCAGATTCACGGCGAACTCGACCCGTACGTGCTCACCCGTACCGTGCGTCGCGACAAGCACTGGGCTCCCGGCGAGAAACTGCGCACCATTGCCGGAGTCGGTCATTACGCGCATCAAGAAGCCCCCGAGCGCGTCAATCGCGAACTCGGGGACTTCCTCCTTACGGAGACGTGACCGCTACAGGATGCACGCGCCCGTCGGTACGGGCGTCGATGCCGAGGCAGCCGCGTTCAACTGGCGCGAGACTTCCTGCGCGGTGAGGACGAATCCGGTGTCACTGTCGTCGACGGCAGCACCGAACACGACGCCGAGGACCCGCCCCTGATCATCGACCATCGGTCCACCCGAGTTGCCCTGCCGGATGGATCCGCGGACGGTGTAGACCTCACGCTGGGTGGTTCCGGCCTTGTAGATGTCCGGCCCGTTCAGGTTGAGGACCTCACGAACGCGGGCTGCGCTGGCCGTGTACGGACCACCGCCGGGGTAGCCGAGCACCAACGCGTTGTCACCGGTCCGAGCCTGCTCCGGAGCGAACGGCAGCACCGGCGCGTCCAATCCGGGAACCGCCAGAATCGCGATGTCCACGGCGGAGTCGAAGAGAACCACCTGCGCGGGCAGTGCGCCCTCCATGGTGTCCACGGTGATGCTCTCGGTTCCGGCAACCACGTGGGCGTTGGTCATGACGCGTTCGGGGGCGACGATGAATCCGGATCCCTCGAGCGCGCGCTGGCAACTCGGTGCGACGCCGTTGATGCGGAGAACACTCGGACGCAACTGCGCCGCCAACGGACTGGCGAGAACGCTCGCGTCGGGTGCTTCGACCTCGGTGATGGGCGTGCGCCCGAACGGGCCGATGACGTCCGGCAGGCCGGAGGTGTCGAGCAGCGCCGAGAACTCGGTCGGGATGCGGCGCAGCCACTGCGGCGCCACTTCGTCCACGCTGGCGAGAACGTCCGAACCACGAACAGCGGCGGCAATGTTCGGCTGCGACGAGGAAGTGAGCGGAATCGCGAGCAGCCACGCCGCGACCACGACAGCCACCGCCTGTAGACCCGCACCGATGACGCTGTCGACGGATCGCGCCGTCGGACTGTGCATTCCGCTGCGCGCCGCGCGTCCGAGCACCATGCCGGCGACCTCGCCGATGATGACCAACACGACGATCAGCGAGATGCCCGCGAGGATGCGCAGCTTGCCTTCGGTGACGTGCACGAGCAGGTGCGGCGCCAACAGAATCCCGGCGACGGCACCGAGGATCACGCCGACGAACGCCAGCGCCGACGCCACCGCTCCCTGACGCCATCCGGACGTGGCCGCGATGAGGGCGACCAGAACGATCGCGATGTCCACCCAACGAGAACCTGTCATCGCGGCACCGCCGAATCCTCGACACCTTCACCGAACTCGGACAGCGCTGTGTCCAGGTCTCTCACGTCCTCGTAGTTCCACGGAATCTCCCAGCCCGACACCGTGAACAGCGCCGCGAGGATTCCTGCTGTGAACCCCCAGACCAGCATGCCGTCGGCGCGGAACGCCGGGCCCTGGTACCCGAGGGGATGTCGAACCTGAAACCGGTTGTCGGGGTCGAGCAACGTGCGCAGCGGCACCCGGGCCACCCGTCCGACCTCGCCCTCGTCCTGAATGCCCACCGTCGTCGGCTGCTCCCAGTAGCCGAGCACCGGCGTCACGTCGAAACCCGACGGCGGGATGAAGATCTCCGGCAGCACGGTGAGCGGCTGAACTCCGCTCGGATCGAGCCCGGTCTCCTCCTGCGCTTCACGCAGCGCGGTGCCGACGGGGCCGTCGTCGCCCGGATCGGCGGCGCCGCCAGGGAATGCGACCTGTCCGCTGTGCTGACGCATCGTCGACGCCCGTTGGGTCAGCAGGACGTCTGCGCCCTCCGGCAAGCCGCCGACGGCGAGAGGGTCGGCCTCACGCGGTCCGCCGAAGAGCACGAGCACCGCGGCCGGACGCGTCACGGTGCCGCGCGGCGCGCGACGCTCGAGGACGGGGTTGATCCGATGGGGATCGGTGGGCTGGGTGCTGGCGACAGCGCGCAACCACTCGGGAACCGGTGTACTCATACGACGACTCCCAGATATTGCGCCGCAGCGGCGGCGATCTCGTCCGCACTGCGGAAGGGTTGGGGCAAGACCTTGGCGACTGTTCCATCCGCGCGCACGAGCACCGACACCGGCAGCACCGGCGGTGCGCCCACTGCGATCCGTACCTTGCCGTCACCGTCCTGGACGCCGGGCAAACGCACCGAGTAGTCGATGAGTCGCGTCAAAGCGTTCTCCTGATTCGGATCCGAATGCACGGTCAGCACGTTGATGCTGCCGTCGGCGCGCTCCGCGAATTCCTGAAGGTACGGAAGCTCTTCGGCGCATGGCGCGCACCAGTACGCCCACAGATTGAGCAGAGTCGGCTTTCCGCCCACCGCTGCGGCAAGGTCGACGGGCGCTCCGTCGGAGACGCAGTCGAGGGTGATTCCGGCGAGAGCCGAGCCGGCAGGCGCTTCGCCGGTCGGAGTCGGGCAGGAGGCCAGAGCCGCCTGGCTACGGAGTTGATCGAGCGATTCCGACGACGGAGTGAACGTCGGCGGCTGATACGCGGACGAGGACGGGCCCGTCGAGGTGGGCGTCGTGTCGTCTCCTCCGCGCGGCCAGATCGCCACGACGAGAGCCGCGACGACCACGAGCGCAGCGAGAGACCATCTTCCGGCACTTGTCATCGGCGATCACAACCCTGCCAGGGCGAGCAGATGATCGGTCTCGGGGCCTTTCACCAGGGCCGCGGCCTCGGTTTTGTCGGTCGGGCCGAGACCGTACGACGGGCAGTCCTTGGCCAGAACACACACACCGCACGCGGGCTTGCGCGCGTGGCAGACCCGTCGGCCGTGAAAGATCACGCGATGCGAGAGCAGAGTCCATTCCTTACGTTCGATCAGTGCCCCGACGGCGTGTTCCACTTTGACGGCATCTTCTTCCTCGGTCCACTTCCACCGACGCACGAGCCGACCGAAGTGGGTGTCGACGGTGATTCCCGGAATGTCGAAGGCATTGCCCAGCACGACGTTCGCGGTCTTGCGTCCGATGCCTGGGAGTTTCACCAGATCTTCGAGCTTGTTCGGGACCTGCCCGTCGTGGCGTTCGAGTAGCGCCTGACCGAGTCCGATCAGCGACGTCGTCTTGTTCCGGTAGAAGCCGGTGGAGCGGATGTACTCCTCGAGTTCGGTCCGATCGGCTTCCGCGTATGCCTTTGCGTCGGGATAACGGGCGAAGAGTGCCGGCGTGACCATGTTGACGCGGACGTCGGTGCATTGCGCCGACAGGATTGTCGCCACTGCCAGTTCCAACGGAGTCGTGAAGTCGAGTTCGCAGTACACGTGTGGGAAAGCCACAGCGAGCTCACGATTCATCCGACGCGCCCGGCGTACCAATCCGAGGTGTGATTCTTCCTTCCGCGCACCCCCCGAACGCGGTTTCTTCCGCTGCTCTGAACTGCCTGTCGGGGTGGTCTGCACTCAGACAACTGTACGGATACGACATGAGTGGAGACTCCGTCGTGTCGATTCTGAGACCTTCGACGTGTTTACTTCCCCCTATGCAAGGACTCGCAGTAATTCTCTTTCCGCTACTGCTTATGCTCTTTGCCCTGGCGATGGAACGAGTCGAAGGGCGATTGCGTCGGCTCTCGGTCCAAGAGCATGAAGTAGAAGACTTCCTCGACCAGGCAAGTCACGACGACGTCGCCCGCCTGGCAAGCGATGGGTTTCCCCATGCGTTCGCCCGCTTCCACCGGAAGCGTAAGGGCCGTCAGTCGGAGGCTCCCGAGAGCGCCAGCCTGGGCGAAATCCGGACACAACGGGCAAGTTGACGGCCATACAAAGTAGTCACCGCAGCAGATTCCGGAAGAATTTTCGGCTCTTACGTGGCATCAATCACTCGTCGCGAGCTAACGGGACGTAGACTTCGATGCCGTACCTGTTGCATTGAACACAGATTGCATTGGACACAGTGTCTCACTCATGAGGGCTGAGCCTGTGTACGACGGTTTGTGCGCAGCGAGGGTACAAAGATAGATAGCGCAAAAATGACACCACAAACGAACAAATCCCAACAAGGAGCGCACGTGGACGACGTCCTGGCAAGAGCCGGCATCTTCCAAGGAGTCGAGCCCTCAGCGGTAGCGGCGCTGACAAAGCAGCTGCAGCCCGTCGACTTCCCCCGTGGACATGTCATCTTCAACGAAGGTGAACCCGGTGACCGCCTGTACATCATCGTGTCCGGCAAGGTGAAGATCGGTCGACGCTCACCCGACGGTCGCGAGAACCTGCTGACGATCATGGGCCCGTCCGACATGTTCGGCGAACTGTCCATCTTCGACCCCGGCCCCCGCACCTCGACGGCTACGACCGTCACCGAGGTTCGCGCCGTGAGCATGGACCGCGACGCTCTCAAGGCATGGATCCAGCAGCGCCCCGAGATCGCCGAGCAGCTTCTGCGCGTTCTCGCCCGCCGTCTGCGTCGTACCAACAACACCCTGGCCGACCTGATCTTCACGGACGTTCCCGGCCGTGTCGCCAAGGCGCTCCTGCAGCTCGCGCAGCGCTTCGGCACTCAGGAAGGTGGCGCCCTGCGCGTCACTCACGACCTCACGCAGGAAGAGATCGCCCAGCTCGTCGGCGCTTCCCGCGAGACCGTCAACAAGGCGCTCGCTGATTTCGCACACCGCGGATGGCTTCGCCTCGAAGGCAAGAGCGTCCTGATCTCGGATTCCGAGCGCCTCGCTCGTCGCGCGCGCTAGCTCTTCCGGTTCGACTCTTTCGGCCGCTCCCGCTTCGGTGGGGGGCGGCCGAAGTCGTTCACTGGACTCTTGTTGTACCTATCGGTAAAGTCTGTACCGATAGGTACATATCTGATCGAGAGGCCCCGCAATGACCGTCCGAGCACCGATTCCGCCCTTCACTCACGAAACTGCCGTCCAGAAGGTCCGCCTCGCCGAGGACGGATGGAACTCCCGCGACCCGCACAAGGTGTCACTGGCCTACACGCCGGACAGTTGGTGGCGTAATCGGTCGACGTTCGTCACCGGCCGATCCGAGATCGTCGAACTTCTGACCGAGAAGTGGACCCGCGAACTGGACTACCGGTTGATCAAAGAGTTGTGGGCACACAGCGACGACCGCATCGCAGTGCGATTCGCGTACGAGTGGCACGATCACGACGGGCAGTGGTTCCGCTCCTACGGCAACGAGAACTGGGAATTCGACGCCGACGGACTCATGCACCACCGTCATGCCAGCATCAACGACGTTCCCATCGAGGAGTCCGAGCGAAAGTTCTTCTGGGATCCGACCGGACCACGCCCGCACGATCATCCGGGCCTGAGCGAGTTGGGTCTGTGATGAAAGGATGAATCCATGGCCAGACAGGTAGCTGAACGCTCGGACACGATTCCCGCTCTCGCGAACGTATTTCGAACCTACGGGTTCGACGGAGCAAGCCTGGCCGTGATCACCGAACACACCGGTTTGGGCAAAGGCAGTCTCTACAACTTCTTTCCGCGCGGGAAGGAAGAGATGGCCGAGGCGGTGCTCGACGAGGTCGACAGATGGTTTCGCGCCGAAGTCTTCGAACCTCTTCGAGCAGAATCGGTTCCACCGAGGCAGCGCATCCAGAGCATGTTCGCTACCGCGGGCGACTACTTTCGGTCAGGGCAACGCATTTGCCTGTTCGGCGCATTTGCACTCGGTGAAGAGCGAAACCGCTTCGGCGCCAGGGTCCGAACATACTTCGACGAATGGACAGCGGCTCTCGAGGCGGCACTCGTCGGTGCCGAAGATTCCATCGGACTCGCCGAAGAAGCCGTGGCCGGGATCCAAGGGGCGATCGTGATGTCCCGGGCACTGGACGACGGTTCCGTATACAGCCGAGTGACGACGCGACTCGAAGATCGACTGGTACAGGCACTCACGCCGTAACGCATACCGCACGACCACAAAGGCATTTGTGCCGCGGCATCCACCTGGCATGCTCGAAAAAGCATGCACAAGAAGAAAGGAACCCATGCCCTCGTTCGAGACGGTGATCGCATCCACCCCTTCGGGGAAGGTCCGCGGCCGAAAGCGTGACGGTTCCTACTACTTCGGTGCGATCCCCTACGCCAGCGCACCGCGCTTCGAGAAGCCTCGACCGGTGGAACCGTTCTCCGACGTCTTCGACGCCACAGCGCTTGGAACGGTCTTCCCCCAACCACCTTCACGACTCGAACGCATCATGGGGCCACCGCTCCCCGAACCGGAGCACAGCGAGGACAGCTTCACCGTCACCGTCACAACCCCGTCGCTGACCGGTCATCGCCCGGTGATGGTGTGGCTTCACGGTGGCGGGTACTCCAGTGGCGGCGGCTCACTCCCCTGGTACGACGGCGGCGCTTTGTCAGCCGAGGGCGACGTCGTCGTGGTGTCGGTCAACTATCGCGTCGGCGTGCTCGGATACCTCCTCCTCGACGGCGTCAGCGAAGGCAATCTCGGGGTACACGATCAGATCGCGGCGCTCGAGTGGGTGCGCGAGAACATCGAGGCATTCGGCGGCGACCCAGACTCGGTCACCGTATTCGGTCAGTCGGCCGGCGCTCATTCCATTGTGAATCTGTTGAGCAGTAACAACTCTCGAACCCTGTTCCATCGAGCAATTCTGCAGAGCACCCCACGGCCGGACCTCAACTTCACGCAGGCTGCCGCGATCGAGAACGGGGAGACGTTTGCCCGACTGCTCGACGGAGATCCTCGGACCGCGCCGCTCTTCCACATTCTCGACGCATTCCGCGGCACGGCTGTCGAGTTCAGCCGGCGGTCCCCCAATGTCGTGCAACCGCCCTTCGCGCCGATCTCCGAACTGGAACCGGTGATCCGAACTTTCGAAACAGCGCCTGACGTCATCGTGGGATACACCCGAGACGAGGGATCTGCTTTCGTGCGCGACGTAGCGGGAGTACCCGATCCCGAACACGTCGCCGAAAAGGCACTGACACAGAACATGTTTGCCGAACCGGCAATGGAGCTGGCCGAGACCTTCACAGCGGCCGGCGCGTCGGTGTACACGTACCGCTTCGACTGGGCACCGACGGACGACGTCTTCGGAGCAACTCACTGCATAGAACTACCCTTCGTGTTGGGAACCGAGCAGTCCTGGCAGGGCTCACCGATGCTGGGCAGCAGCGACTGGCAGAGCATCGACGCACTGGGCCGTCGGATACGCCGGCACTGGACGTCGTTTGCGCACACGGGAAGTCCGGACAGCAGCGAAACCTGGAAGAAGTACACCTCGTCCCAATCGATCGGAATCACCTTCTCCTGAGCAACTTCGGGCGCCTACCCACCCGGAGAAATCCCGTCTAGGATTGCTCCATGGACATGCCCAAGCTCCTCGACGGGCGACTCAAACTCCGCCATCTCCTGCTCGTCGACGCATTGAGCCGTCAGGGCAGTGTGGTCGGCGCCGCTGCCGCACTTCACATCACGCAACCTGTCGCGACTCGGAGTCTGCACGACATCGAGTCCATTCTCGGCGTCTCGCTCTTCGACCGCGGCCCACGCGGCATCACCCCGACCATTTTCGGCGAGGCCTTCACAACTCATGCACGGGCCGTGATCGCGCAGCTGACCGAAGCCGGGCGACACGTCGTCGAACTTGCCGACGCCAATCGCGGAACCGTCATCGTGGGAACACATCTCGCCGGATCCAACGTGCTGCTTCCCGGCGCTATCGCGCGCCTGAAGGTTCACCACCCGTTGCTCACCGTCGTCGTGCGCGAAGGTACGCCAGAGCAGTTGCTCACCGATCTGGAAGCGGGCCGAATCGACCTGATCGTCGGCCGGCTCACCTCACCTACCGATGACACCGCGACAAGACGGAACCTCTACGCCGAATCCGTCGAACTCGTCACCCGCGTAGATCACCCGCTCGCTCACCGCGAGGACGTCCAACTCGAAGAACTACGCGGCTTCCCCTGGATCCTTCCCGGGGTCGAGACAGTGCTCCGACGCGAACTCGAGGAGTTCTTCGCCCGGAACGGCTTGCCGTTGCCCGAAAATCGGGTCGAGGCAACCTCTTTCCTCACCGTGCGTCAGCTACTGGTCGAGACCGACATGATCGCGGTACTACCGAGCCTCATCCCCCGCGACGATGCGCGCTTGACCACCCTGTCCATCACACTCGATCCGATCGGGCACAGCGTCGGCATCACCTCGTCGGCGACTCGCACGTCGAGTCCGTCCGCGCAGGCCCTGATCGCGACGCTGGAGTCCTTTGCAGCTGAGCTCATGCGACCGTGAAACGCCGATCGGCCCGTTCCCTCCAGAGGGAACGGGCCGATGTCGGATCAACCAGGACTCAGGCGTTTTCGGAGACGCGAATCTCCTCGTGCTCCAAGCCCCGCGACGAATCGGGGACAATCTTGAACAGTGCGATGGCGCCGACCAGGCTGATCGTGCACACCCCGGCGAGATACCAGGTCACACCGACCGAAGATCCGGTGGCGTCGAGCAGAGCCGTGGCGATCATCGGTGCCAGTCCACCGCCGAGAATTGCACCGCTCTGGAGGATCAGAGACGAGCCGGAATAGCGGACCTTGGCCGGGAAGGTATCGGCGATGATGCTGCCCTGGACACAATGTGTGACCGGAACGATCAGGCCCATGCCCAGGAACGCGATGACGGCGACCATTTTGTTCTCGGTGTTGAGGAGCGGGAAGAACACGATGCACCACAACAGGATTGCAGCTGATCCGCCGATGAACATGTGCCGACGCCCGTACTTGTCGGCGATCTTTGTCCAGAACGGGATGGAAAGGAACCACAGGACTGCTGCCGCGGTCACGCTGAGCACCAGGAATTGCTTGTCGTAGCCCAGATGTTGAGTTCCGTACGACAGGGTGAACACCATGAAGGCGTACGCCACGGCGGAGTTCGCCAAGCACGCGGCAAGCGTGAGAGACAAACGGGGGAAGCCGACCTTGAGCGACTCACGCAGCGGGAAGCGGACTATTTCGCCCTTCTCCATGATCCCGGCGAATGACGGCGACTCGGTGACGCGCAGGCGAATCACCAGACCGATCGCCACCAGAACGAAGCTGAGCAGGAACGGGATTCGCCAACCCCACGAAGCGAATGCCGAGTCCGACATCACGGCGTTGGTCGTCAGGAAGATGCCGTTGGCGAGAACCAGTCCGGCGGGTGTGCCCATCTGAGGGAAACCTGCATAGAGATTCTTCTGCCCCGCCGGCGCGTGCTCCATCGACATGAGTGTCGCGCCGGCGCCTTCACCGCCCAGACCGATGCCCTGAACGACGCGCATCGCCACCAGGAGGACGGGCGCCCAGAAACCGATGGAGTCGTAGTTCGGGATGAGGCCGATGAGTGTGGACCCGATGCCCATCATCACCAATGAGACCACGAGCGTGGCCTTGCGCCCGATCCGGTCACCGAAGTGCCCGAACACGAGTCCACCCACCGGCCGTGCAATGAACCCGACGGCGAAGGTGCTGAAGGCAGCCAGCGTGCCGGCCGTGGGGCTCAGGCTCGGGAAGAATTGTTTGTTGAAGATCAACGCGGCGGCTGTGCCGTAGAGGAAGAAGTCGTACCATTCGAGAGTTGTGCCGGCCAGGGTTGCCATGGCAACTCGGCTACGGGCCGCTTTCTCCGGCAACGGCTTTCCGTCGCTCGTAGTGCTGTTGGATATCTTGTCTGACATCGCGGAACCTATCGATTGGATGGGGCAGGCGGACGATGAAGTCTGTAGTCACCGACCCCGTCTTCGGGATTGTCGGTATCACGAGCGTCGTCGATCGTTGTGTTTGGAATTGTGCTCGCTCGAGACATGACTCACAAATGCCGAATTCACCGTCCGCCATACCGGAAAAGGTATAGCCGGGGCCTCAGACGAGACCCAGGAAACGTTCGGCATTCCCCCGCGAAATCAGTTGGCGCGCAGTATCGTCCAAGAACTCACTCTTGCGAACCACCTCACCGACCGGACGCTCCCCCAAGGGGTACGGGTAATCACTACCCACCATCACACGGTCCACCCCCACCGTGTCCACCAACAGTCGCAGCGCACGCTCGTCGAAGACGACGGAATCCACGTAGAACCTTCCCAGGTAGTGCGAAGGCGGGAACTGCGACGTACCGATAATGTCGTTGCGGCCGTGCCAGGCGTTTTCCATCCGGCCCAACCAGAACGCGAAAGATCCACCACCGTGCGCAAATCCGATCTTGAGACGATCGTCGATCTTGTCGAACACCCCACCGAGAATCAGTGCGAGTATCGACAGGTGCGTTTCGGCCGGCATCGCAGTGAGCCACTGCGCCATCCAGCGATCGAGGCGCGGAGAGTTGGCCATGTCCCACGGGTGCACGAATACCGGCACGTCCAGCGACGCGCAGTGCTGCAGGAACGTCACCACGCCCTCGCTGTCGAGGTCCAGATCGCCGACATGATTGCCGATCTCGACACCGCGGTGCCCGTTCGCGATGCACCGCTCCAACTCACGGCACGCTGCGTCGGTGTCTTGCAGAGGCACCTGGCAGAACGGAATCAACCGATCCTTCGCCGGCTCCACGATCTCGAGTGCGAGGTCGTTGAAGATCCGTGCAATGCGACTTGCCTGCTCACCGCTCCGGCCATAGTTGAAGAACGCCGGAGTAGGTGAGACGACCTGAGTCTGCACTCCGTCGGCATCCATGTCCCGAAGCCGCACCTCGGCGTCCCAGGCATCGGACTGGATGCGACGGAACTCCTTGGTGCCCATCATGATCATTGCTTCGGTTTCCGACTCGACCTTCAGCCACGGCGCTTGCGGCCCCGCGTCTTCGGTCAGATCCGGCCACCCGTTGGGCACGTAGTGGGTGTGGATGTCGATCAGGTTGCTCATAGCTCAGCCCTTGCCGGGATGGAGCGTGCCGCACTTGTCACACGTGCGGGCTTCTTCGCTCTCGTAGAACTTGACGAACACCGGCGGAAGGTCGGCCACGATGTCGCGCACCTGAAGTTCGACCTCGTGAATCTTGTGATCACATTCGAGGCAGTACCACTGGAACTTCTCGAGCGTGCCTTCCTTGCGGACGCGTTCGATGACCAGGCCGATCGAGCCCGCGGTGGGACGCTGCGGCGAATGCGGAATGTCTCCTGGCAGCAACCAAGTTTCACCCTCGCGAATGTCGACGCGCTGAGGACCGTCTTCGGTCATGACATTGACGTGGATGTCGCCTTCGAGCTGGTAGAACCACTCCTCGTACGGATCGAGGTGGTAGTCGGTCCGCTGGTTGGGGCCGCCGACGACCTGCACGATGAAATCGTCTCCGAGCGCCATCGTCTGATTGTTGACGGGCGGCTGCAGGAGGTGGCGGTTGTCGTCGATCCACTTCTTGAAGTCGATGACGGGAGGAATCGTGGTCATGATGCATTCTCCGTATCTTCGGACGCCGAGCGTCGGGAGGCGGGCACGTACGCCACGCCGGAAATTTCGATGAGCAGGTGAGGGTGGGGCAGCTGGTGAACAGCCACAGTCGTTCTCGTCGGACCGTTTTCGTCGAACAGTTCGGCGTACACCTCGTTGTATCCGCCGAAGTCGTTCATCGACACCAGGTAGGAGGTGACCTGAACCAGATCACTCAGTTCTCCACCCACTTCGGCGAGAATCGCCGCGATGTTCTCGATGACGGCACGCGTCTGCGCCCGAATGTCGAGCGCCGTGGTCCCCATCTCGTCGACCTCGACGCCGACAAACGTGTTGTCGGGTCGACGCGAACTGGTCCCGGAGACATAGACGAAATCGCCGACCACCTTGACGTGGGGGAACTTTCCGCGCGGCTTCGCCAGCTTCTCGATGACCTGCGCCCCACTCATCGCTTCACACCTTTCACCGTGACGGTTCCGAGTCCGTCGATCGTGCACTGTGCGACGCCCTCGTCGAGTCGCACAGCTGCTGTGGCGGCACCGGCCAGAATTACCTGCCCGGCGCGCAACGGGATTCGGCGTCGGCGGGCGATGTCGAGCAGTGCATGCAAAGCGCGCGCCGGATCGCCGAGAATGGCCGACGTGGACCCGACTACCGTCTCACCGCCGACTTCCATACGTACGGAACGGTCTTCGACGTTCTGTAGCGGCAGCCACCTCCCGATCACGTACCCGGCAGCGCTGGTGTTGTCAGCGACGACGTCGGTGTAGGTGAAGCGGAAGTCGCGGTACCGCGAGTCGATGATCTCCATTGCGGGAGCCAGTGCGTCGACGCAGGTTTCGATGTCGACGTTCGGATCGTCGAGATCGACGTCCTTCGACAGGCGGTATGCCACTTCGGGTTCGATCTTGGGATGAATGAACGTCCTCAGGTCGACTTCGCCGCCGTTGCTCACGCACATCGCGTCGGTCAACTGACCGACGATCACTTCGGAGACACCCATCTGCGCCATCTTCGCTTTGCTCGTGAAGCCGAGCTTGATGCCCACAATCGATTCACCACGGCTGGTGCGCCGTTCGAGGAGTTCGTTCTGGATCCGGTAGGCCTGGTCGATGTCGATGGTGTGTTCGTCGGCGAGGCTCGGCGTGTCGGTGCGCGTCTGCGCAGCGTCGTCGAGGCGACGCGCGAGCGCGGATACGGTGTCTTCGGGGGCTGTCATCACGCCTCGCTCATTTCTGGAAATCTTTTGCGGTTTCGATGTTCACAGTTGCACACATACATTCGTCGGTTCGGTGTAGAAGTGCAGCGAGGACTCGCCGCCCTCACGTCCGATGCCGGACAGGCCCATGCCGCCGAAGGGAGATCGCAGTTCGCGGGTGAACCACGTATTGACCCAGGAGATTCCGACGTTCATCTTCTGCGCGACGCGGTGCCCGCGGCGCAGGTCGTTGGTCCACACGGAGGCAGCAAGGCCGTACTCGGTGTCGTTTGCGAGGGCGATCGCTTCGGCTTCGGTCTCGAACGGAATGAGTGCTGCGACGGGTCCGAAGATCTCCTCGCGCACGGCGCGATCCTTGTTGGTCAAGCCTGTCCACAGGGTGGGTTCGATCCAGGATCCGCCCGACAGTTCCTGTCCGAGGTCCGGAATACCGCCGCCGGTCAGCACTTTCGCGCCTTCCTGCTCGGCGATCTCGAAGTAGTCGAGTACCTTCTTCCGGTGTGCCTGCGAAATGAGCGGTCCGGTCGTCGTTGCATCGAGCGTCGGGTCGCCCAGACGCAGTCCTGCTGCCCGCTCGACGAGTCCACCGGCGATGTCGTCGAAAATGCTGCGGTGCACGTACACCCGCTCGGTGCACAGGCAGACCTGGCCGGTATTGGTGAACACCGATTTGGTCAGGCCCGTCAGGGCTTCGTCGATGTCGACGTCGTCGAAGACGATCGCGGCGTTCTTGCCGCCGAGCTCGAACGAGACCGGACGGACTCGCGGCGCAACGGTTTTCATGACATGCGAACCCGTTGCCGAAGATCCGGTGAAGGTGACCCCGTCGATACCGGGGTGCGTGGTGAGGAACTCGCCGGCCGAGTTCGCACCGAATCCATGGACGACGTTGTAGACGCCGGCAGGCAGGCCGACCTCTTCGAGCACCTCGGCCAGCAACGACGCAGTCGCCGGGGTCTCCTCGGAGGGTTTGACCACCACGGAGTTTCCGCACGCGAGCGCGGGCGCAACCTTCCAGGTCAGGAGAAGCAGCGGCAGGTTCCACGGAACGATCACGGCGACGACGCCGAGCGGCTTGCGGATCGCGTAGTTCAGCGCCTGCTTGCCGCCCGCGAGATCCGTGACAAACGATTCCTGTCCCGCCGCGGCGACGATGTCGGCGAAGGTGCGGAAGTTCGTCAGGGCGCGCGCGACGTCGAGTTCGCGTGCCTGCGTGATCGGCTTGCCGGTGTCCGCCATCTCTGCGGCGACGAACTCTTCGAATCGCTCCTCGATCCGGTCGGCAGCGCGTCGCAGCAGAGCCGTCCGCTCTCGAACCGGCGTATCGGCCCAACCGTTGTCCAGAGCACGTCTGGCAGAGGTCACGGCCCGATCGACCAGGGCCTTGTCGGCCTCGTGGACCCGGGCGAGAACACGGCCCGTTGCTGGGTCGACCTGATCGAAGCTCGACGACTCGTCGGGTTCGACATAGGAGCCGTCCACGTAATTGCGGATCCATCCGTCGCATTGTGAGGTCATGGACTAACTATTGGCCCGTGACCCATATCAAACAAATGCAAAAACTGCCGCCAGCTATACCTCGATCGGCATAGATGGCGGCAGTTCGGCCACACAACTCAGCTCTTCGTGTCGGCGCCGAGCGCCTCAGCGTCGCAGATACGCCAACTGCACGTTGACGGATTTCTCCGCGACCGGCCACAACTTCGGGTCGACGTCGGAGTAGACGTGCTCGACTACGTCGCGCACCGAGGCCGACTCGCCCAACGTCGACAGAGCAGCCCGCACCTGATCCAGACGCTCCTCGCGGTGGGCGAGGTACTGCTGCGAAATCGCCTGCAGATCGGGTAGGTCCGGACCGTGCCCGGGAAGAACCGTCAGTCCTTCGCCGAGTGCGGCCAGCGATCGCAGCGAGGTGAGGTAGTCCCCCAGATCGCCGTCGGAGTCGTCGAGAACTGCCGTGCCGCGGCCGAGAATGGTGTCGCCCGTCAGCACGCTCGCATCGTTCTCGATGACTATCGACACCGAATCCGCGGTATGGCCCGGCGTCGCGAGGATCCGCAACTTCAGGCCCGCTACCTCGATCACTTCACCGTCGACAAGCGCCGAAGCGCCCCCGCGAAGAAAAGTTGGGTCGACGGAACGCACTGGAGCCGAAGTCAATTCGTGGAAACGGTCCACCCCGCCGGTGTGGTCGTAGTGCCGGTGCGTGATCAAGGTCAGCGCTACCGGACCGATACCAGCGACACGTTGCAGGTGTTCCTCGTCGTTGTCGCCTGGATCGACGACAACACACTCGACGCTGCCCGGAGCATGCAGAATCCAAGTGTTCGTACCGTCCAGCGTCATCATGCCCGGGTTGTTCTCGAGCAAGACCGAAGCAATGTCGGTGACGCGGCGAAGCTGCGCGTAGGCGGGATGGACAGTCGACATCAGCGAACTTCGACGATCAGTTCCACCTCGACCGGAGAGCCGAGGGGAAGTTCTGCCACGCCGACTGCCGAACGGGCGTGGATACCGGCGTCGCCGAGCACCTCACCGAGGAACTCGGATGCGCCGTTGATCACGCCGGGCTGACCGGTGAATCCTTCGGCGGATGCCACGAAGCCGACAACCTTGACGACACGAACGACGTTGTCGATGCCGACCAGGGCGTCGATGGCAGCGAGAGCGTTGAGCGCGCAGGTGCGAGCCGCGGCCTTGGCGTCCTCATCCGACACGCCCGCGCCGAGCTTGCCGCTCAGCGCCAGTTTTCCGTCGACGAACGGGAGCTGACCCGACGTGTACACGTGGTTGCCGCTGCGAACCGCGGGAACGTACGCAGCGACGGGTGCCGCGACGGCGGGAAGTGCAATGCCCAGTTCGGCGAGACGCTCCGACCAGGTCTGTGTTGCCTCTGCCATGTGATTCAGCCCTTCGGACGCTTCATGTACGCGACGTGCTGCTCGCCCGACGCGCTCGGCAGGACGGCGACGAGTTCCCAGCCGTCGACACCCCAGTTGTCGAGAATTGCCTTCGGATTGTGGACCAGCAACGGAGTCACGGTGTATTCCCAGGAAGTTATTTCGCTCATGCGGTGAGCCTATCCCGCGTACATCTTCGGCCCCAGACTTATAGGCTCGCGGTGTGGTTGCATCCCAAGATGAGCTGAGCAGGACCTGGCCCGAGTCTGCGACGAAGGCCCGCCTGCACTTTGTGTCAGGTAAAGGCGGAACCGGTAAGTCCACGGTTGCCGCCGCGTTGGCGCTCGCGTTGGCCGAAGGCGGCAAGCGCGTTCTCCTCGTGGAGGTCGAGGGCCGCCAGGGAATCGCGCAACTCTTCGACGTACCACCGCTTCCACCGCAGGAGACCAAGGTCGCGGCCGCCGAAGGTGGCGGTGAAGTGATGGCTCTGGCCGTCGACATCGAGACCGCGTTCCTCGAATACCTCGAAATGTTCTACAACCTCGGCTTCGCCGGCCGGGCGATGCGTAAGTTCGGCGCCATCGAATTCGCCACCACAATCGCTCCAGGCCTTCGCGACGTTCTGCTCACCGGCAAGATCAAGGAGTGCGTCATCCGCACCGATCGAACCGGCAAACGCGTGTACGACGCCGTTGTCGTCGATGCTCCCCCGACCGGGCGGATCGGCAGCTTCCTCGACGTCACCAAGGCGATGGCCGACCTCGCCAAGGGCGGCCCGGTGCATTCGCAGAGTGAAGGCGTCGTTCGGCTGCTGCACTCGCCGGAGACCGTCGTACATCTTGTTGCGCTTCTCGAAGCGCTGCCCGTTCAGGAAACCGCCGACGCCGCCGCAGAACTGGCGCGTGACGACCTCAACCTCGGTGCCATCATCGTCAACCGCGCCAGCCCGAGGTTCTTGCCCGAAGACCAACTCTCCGGTGCTGCAGCCGGCAACATCGATGCAGCTTCGATCCGGTCGACGCTCTCCGATGTCGGCATCGATCTGTCCGACGACGACTTCGCCGGCCTGCTCACCGAGACGATCGAGCACGCGTCGGTGCTCGAAGCTCAAGAATCCAGTGCGGAGAAGCTCCGCGAGATCGACGGCGCGCGGGTGCAACTTCCCGCACTCGCCGACGGCGTCGATCTCGGTGGGCTCTACGAGCTGGCCGAATACCTCACGGAACAGGGCGTGTGATGACCGAGACCACCGAGAACGTGACGGTCGGCAGTTCCAGGACCGGCCGACGCGCAGCTCCTGCCCTCGATATTTCGGCGATCATCAAGGACCCGACGGCCCGGATCGTGGTGTGTTGCGGCGCAGGTGGCGTCGGCAAGACCACGACGGCTGCGTCGCTGGCGTTGCGGGCAGCCGAAGAGGGCCGACGCGTAGTCGTCCTCACCATCGATCCGGCCCGTCGCCTCGCACAGGCCTTGGGTGTGGCCGAACTCGACAACACTCCGCAGCCGGTGAAGCTGGGTCCCGAGGCCACGGGCGAACTCCACGCGATGATGCTGAACATGCGTCGGACTTTCGACGAGATGGTCATCGAGCATTCGAGCCCTGAGAAGGCCGAGCAGATCCTGGCGAATCCCTTTTACCAAACCGTTGCCACATCGTTCTCCGGAACGCAGGAGTACATGGCGATGGAGAAGTTGGGGCAGCTGGCGTCGAACGACGCGTGGGATCTGGTGATCGTCGATACCCCGCCGTCGCGCAATGCGCTCGACTTCCTCGACGCTCCACAGAGGCTCGGAACATTCCTCGACGGACGGATGATCCGGCTGCTCTCGGCACCCGGCCGTGGCCTGACCAGGCTCGTGGCCGGCGCGATGGGATTGGCCCTGAAGGGTGTCTCGACCATCGTGGGAAGCCAAATGCTTTCGGATGCATCGGCATTCGTGCAGTCGCTCGACTCGATGTTCGGCGGTTTCCGTGAACGCGCCACGAAGACCTACGAGTTGCTGCGTCAGCCGGGGACTCATTTCCTGGTGATCGCAGCGGCCGAACCCGACGCTCTCCGTGAGGCGGCGTTCTTCGTCGATCGCCTTGCGGGTGACTCGATGCCGTTGGCCGGTCTGGTTCTCAACCGCACTCACCCGACGTTGACGGCTCTGCCTGCCGATCATGCGGTAACCGCCGCCGACAAACTGGAAGCGAAGGAAAATGCGACCGAGGCCGAGGCCCTCACCGCAGCCGTTCTCCGCATCCATGCCCATCGGGCAGTGATCGCGAAGCGAGAAATCGCCTTGCTGAGTCGATTCACCGCAGCTCACCCGAGGGTGCCGCTGATCGGTGTTCCGTCGCTACCGTTCGAGGTCTCGGACCTCGAGGCGCTGCGCGCGGTGGGAGATCAGCTCACTCGTAAGGGCTGATCCCCCGATCGACCTGGATCAGACTGCTGAGTGATGCTGGCGCTGGTCTTCGAAGAACTCGGACCAGGAGTCGACGTCGGGGTGCTGCTTGAGCAGTGCACGGCGCTGACGTTCGGTCATTCCGCCCCACACACCGAACTCGACACGATTGTCGAGAGCATCTGCTCCGCACTGCATGAGGACCGGGCAGTGACGGCAGATGGTGGCTGCCTTGCGCTGTGCGGCGCCACGAACAAAAAGTTGGTCGGGATCGACCTCGCGGCATCGCGCCTGAGTTACCCAGGCGATTCGTGCCTCGGCCTGCTCGATGTCCAAACGGCTACTCGGGGTGGCTGTGTACATTCTGGGTCCCCTCTACAAAGTCTGACCGTCGCCATGAGGCGAGCAGCGCACCATCTCAGCCGTCTCGCGGTAGCACGTGAAAGCTGAGACACATTCGTGATCGAGTGTTACGTCGATCACACTGATCACAATTTAGGTAAAGAACGCCCCTAACGCAAGACGGTCGGGAGCATTTTTTGGTACGGCAGTACAAAGCGCGTGTTCAGGAGGTTTTGAACACCCGCAAAACACTGAAACCGGTTCCAATGGGTGGGCACACGTACTCTGTAGATCGTGTCGATTGCAAAAACAGTGGCGAAGCTCGCCGGAAGCTCCGCATTGGCGGGTGTCCTGGTCGCAGGGGTGATGTTCCCGGTGGCCGGCGGATTCGGATTCGCGTCCAATCGCGCTGCCGATACCGTCGACAACGTCTCGGCCGAACTGGTCGAAGGCACGGTCCCCGCGGTGTCCACCATGGTCGATGCGGCAGGCAATCCCATTGCCTGGCTGTACGACCAACGACGCTTCGAAGTCCCGAGCGAGAAGATCTCCAACAACATGAAGTTGGCGATCGTCTCCATCGAGGACCGCCGGTTCCCCGACCACAAGGGCGTCGACTGGCAGGGAACGCTGCGCGCCTTCCTCACCAACACGACGACCGGTGAAGTGCAGCAGGGCGCGTCGACACTCGATCAGCAGTATGTGAAGAACTACCAACTGTTGGTCGTGGCCAAGACGGATGCCGAGCGCCGCGCTGCCATCGAGACCACCCCGGCCCGAAAGATCCGCGAGATCCGGATGGCGCTGACGCTGGACAAGGAACTCACGAAAGACGAGATCCTCACCCGGTACCTCAACCTCGTACCGTTCGGCAACGGATCCTTCGGCATTCAGGACGCGGCTCAGACCTACTTCGGCGTCGACGCCGCAGATCTGACCGTTCCGCAGTCCGCGATGCTGGCCGGCATGGTTCAGTCCAGCTCCGCGCTGAACCCGTACACGAACGTCGAGGGCGTGACCGAGCGTCGTAACACCGTGCTCGACACCATGATCACGAACATTCCGGATCGTGCCGACGAGTTCCGTGCAGCCAAGGAAGAGCCCCTCGGCGTCCTCGAAACCCCCAACAACTTGCCGCGCGGCTGCATCGCTGCAGGCGATCGCGGATTCTTCTGTGATTACGCACTGAAGTACCTCTCGGATGCCGGAATCACCCGCGACCAGATCAACGAGGGTGGTTACCTCATCAAGACCACTCTCGATCCGCAGGTCCAGGCGTCCACCAAGGCCGGACTGAACGCGAACGCGAGCGCCAACCTCGACGGCATCGCGAACGTGATGAACGTGATCAGGCCGGGCCAGGATTCACACAAGGTCATCGCGATGGCCAGCAGTCGCACGTACGGACTCAATGCCGACGCCGACGAAACCGTCCAGGCGCAGCCGTACTCCCTTGCCGGTGACGGTGCGGGTTCCGTCTTCAAGATCTTCACGACCGCTGCGGCGATGGAGAAGGGCCTCGGCATCAACGCGACCCTCGACGTGCCCAAGCGCTTCGAAGCCAAGGGCATGGGTAGCGGTGGTGCGGCAGGCTGCCCGGTCTCGACGTACTGCGTGGAGAACGCCGGCAACTATCCGCCGACGCTGTCCGTGACCGACGCCCTGGCACAGTCCCCAAACACCGCTTTCGTCAAGCTCATCGAGGCGACCGGCGTCACGCCGACCGTCGACATGGCTGTCCGCCTCGGCATGCGCTCGTACGCCGATCCCAACACCTCGGGCTTCGACGAGCGCAGCATGGCCGACTTCCAGAAGGAACAGAACCTCGGTTCGTTCACCCTCGGCCCCACCTGGATCAACCCGCTCGAACTCTCCAACGTCGCGGCCACTCTCGCCTCGCACGGCAAGTGGTGCCCGCCGAGTCCCATCGATTCGGTCTTCGACCGCTACGGCAAGCCGGTGGCCGTCACCGAGCAGGGCTGTGAGCAGGTCGTCGAGCCCGGCTTGGCAGACACACTCGCCAACGCCATGAGCCGTGACGACGTCGGCGCCGGTACGTCTGCCGGTGCCGCGAGCAGCGCCGGATGGAGCCTGCCGATGTCGGGCAAGACGGGTACCACCGAGACCCACAAGTCCTCGGCGTTCCTCGGCTTCACCAACAACCTCGCTGCGGCCGTCTACATCTTCGGCGACTCCCCGACACCCGGCGAGATCTGCTCGAGCCCGCTACGCCCCTGCTACAGCGGCAACCTGTACGGCGGTACCGAACCGGCGAGATCCTGGTTCGCGGCAATGAACCCGGTCGCCAACAACTTCGGGCCCACCTCGCTGCCTCCGATCGACGAGAAGTACGCACGGGGATCACAGAACGGCCAGGTTCCCGAGGTTGTCGGCCTGAGCCAGTCGGCGGCGACGTCGAGGTTGCAGGCGTCCGGCTTCACGGTCAATTCCGTGACCACGGCGTCCGGAGCACGCGCGGGAACGGTCACCGGAGTTTCGCCGTCCGGGTCCGCGATCCCGGGTTCGACCGTCACGATCTACATCAGTGACGGGTCCGTAAGGGCTCCGGCAGCACCCGCATCCCCGGCAGCTCCAGCAGCTCCGGCACCGGGCGCGACTCCCCCGGATGCGACTCCGCCGGGAGGCGAACCCGCACCGCCTGCGGGGACCCCACCGAACTGACGGCCCTGAAAACTGACGGCTCTGAAAACAAGAACGGCCGCGATCTCCGAGTGACTCGGAGTTCGCGGCCGTTTTCGGTTTCCGGTGGCGCGCTTCTACAAGCGGGACTTCACTGCTGCAGAGATACGTGCGCCATCGGCCTTGCCCTTGGCCAGCGCGCTGGCGGCCTTGATGACCTGGCCCATCTGACGCATACTCGGACGCTCACCGAGCTCCTCGGACACCTGAGCGAGGGCGGTGTCGACGACGTCGACGAGTTCGGCGTCGGTCAACGGCGTCGGCAGGTACTCGTCGATGATCTGAGCTTCGGCGCGCTCTTTCGCGGCAAGTTCACCGCGGCCGTTCTCGGTGTAGATCTCGGCCGATTCGCCGCGCTTCTTCGATTCCTTTGCAAGGACTTTGATGATTTCTTCGTCGGTGAGGACCCGTGCTTCCTTACCGGCCACCTCTTCGGTCTGGATGGCTGCCATGAGCATCCGAAGGGTGGCTGTACGTAGCGGATCCTTCGCCTTCATGGATGCAACCATGTCGGTTCGGAGGGTGGCTTTGAGCGATGGTGTCGTGTCGGACATGGTGGAAACGCTACGCGCTCGGCGTTTCGAGCGTGCCGATAGTTACCTCCGCCCGGACACAATTCTCTGTGGAATAGCTGTAAAAGGCGGCGAGAGCGACGCAGAAGAACGCCACACCCGTATCCTTGAGAGGTGTCTTCCCAGTTCCGC
Organism: Rhodococcus qingshengii JCM 15477; assembly: GCF_023221595.1. Classification (NCBI taxonomy): domain Bacteria; kingdom Bacillati; phylum Actinomycetota; class Actinomycetes; order Mycobacteriales; family Nocardiaceae; genus Rhodococcus; species Rhodococcus qingshengii. Next base: position 525,310 of record NZ_CP096563.1, on the reverse strand, counting down.
ACCAATCTGACCCGCACCGCACTTGGTGCCGCGGGCGCCGCTGCACTAGGGATCGGGTACGCATCCGGCATCGAACGCAATGCATTTGCACTGCGTGAGGTGACGATGCCAGTCCTGGCGCCCGGTTCGTCGTCGCTGCGGGTCCTCCATCTCAGCGACCTGCACATGATGCCGAACCAACGGTTGAAACAGAATTGGTTGCGTGAGCTCGAAGGCCTCGACCCCGACCTCGTGGTCAACACCGGCGACAACTTGTCGCATCAGCGCAGCGTCCCGGCAGTGGTCCAGGCGCTCGGCGATCTGTTGGCTCGGCCGGGTCTGTTCGTCTTCGGCAGCAACGACTACTTCGCTCCGAAACCGAAGAATCCACTGAGCTACATCTTCAACAAGGACAAGCGCATCACCGGGGATCCCCTCCCCTGGGGCGATCTGCGGGCCGCGTTCACCGAACGTGGATGGCTGGACATGACCCACGTGCGCCGCGAACTCGAAGTGGCCGGTATTCGCATTGCTGCCGCCGGCGTCGATGATCCGCACCTGAAGCGCGATCGCTACGACACCGTCGCCGGAACACCCAATCCCGTCGCCCAGCTCAAGCTCGGCCTGACGCACTCACCCGAACCTCGAGTTCTCGACCGGTTCGCCGACGACGGCTACGACCTGGTGCTCGCCGGTCACACGCACGGTGGTCAGCTGTGCCTTCCGTTCTACGGCGCGCTGGTCACCAACTGCCAGATCGACCGATCCCGGGTCAAGGGACCGTCGAAGTGGGGCGCACACACCCAGCTGCACGTCTCAGCAGGCATCGGCACTTCGCCGTGGGCTCCGGCACGCTTCTGCTGCCGCCCCGAGGCAACTCTGCTGACTTTGGTTCCGGCGACCAGGCGCGAACCGGAGCATGTCTCCGCACACAGTTCCGCAGAGTCTCCAGCGTCGGTTCTACGCAACTGACCTGCGGATTTAATGTCAGTCGACTCGGTAATGTAAGCTAACCGAGGTTCGACACGGGGTGTGGCGCAGCTTGGTAGCGCGCTTCGTTCGGGACGAAGAGGTCGTGGGTTCAAATCCCGCCACCCCGACAGTGAAGAACAGAAATCGAGGCCCTTCCGCTTTACGCGGGAGGGCCTCGATTTCGTTGACGATAAGGTGAAGCCGTGGCATCCGAACCAGACTTCGCGCACAACGACATGGCGAGCCGTAGCCGACGTGAGAAAGCTGTCGGTCTTGCCAAGTTCGCCTGGGATCGCGATATCAGTAGTGCAGAGTTGCTCGACATGCCCGACGATCGGCTGCGCAAGCTTGCGCGGGCGGCGGGCGCCAATCCGCCGAGCACGCGGGAGACCTGGACGATCGCGGCCGGACTGCTCGACGAGAAAGCCGTGTGGGCAGCAGCCAACCCAGACCGTCCCGAAGCTCGGCGTGAGCATCCGGACGAGAAGATCATGTGGGTGAAGAAGCCGATCGAGCCCTGGCTGTGACAGCCGAATTCAGCGCAGGTGTGACAGCCGAATTGAGTGCAGCTGTGACAGCCGAATTCAGCGGAGCTGTGAAGCGGTGATCGGGCAGGTCGATGAAGTAGTTGTGGATTGCTCCGCACCAGCCCAGTTGGCGACCTTCTGGGCCGGAATCCTCGGTGGGCAGCCGGTGGAGCGGAGCGCGGAGTGGGCGTTTGTCGACCCTCCAGGATGGACTCGCCTCGCCTTCCAACGTGTACCGGAATCCAAGCTGACGAAGAATCGTCTACACATCGACGTCAGTGTGGATGACGTCGTCGCGGCGACCGAAGCTGCCGAGCGCCTCGGCGCAACTCGGGTCGGTACTGTCCAGCAGGACCCGGCCGGCACCTTTCAGGTGCTGCTGGATCCCGAGGGAAACGAGTGGTGCGTCGTCCGAAGTGCCGGAAGGTGATTTACGCTCCCGCTACGGTTTCGCGAGCCCAACGGTAGTCGGCCTTACCGCTGGGCGAGCGGAGGATCGTTGGTACGAGCACGATCGAGCGGGGGATCTTGTACCCGGCGACGTGGGTGCGGCAATGCTCCGACAATGATTCCGTCGCAACATCTTCGAATCCCGGTCGAACCTGCACCACCGCGGCGACCTTCTCACCGAATCGAGTGTCGGGCGCACCCGCCACCAAAGCGTCGAAGACTGCCGGGTGAGTTTTGAGTGCCTGCTCCACTTCTTCGGGGTAGACCTTCTCGCCGCCGGAGTTGATGCACATCGAACCGCGCCCGAGCAGCACGATGGTTCCGTCGGCTTCCATCGTGCCCATGTCCCCGAGTACCGCCAGACGCACCCCGTCGACGACAGGAAAAGTTGCAGCAGTCTTGGCCGGGTCGCCGAAGTAGGCAACGGGAACATGGCCGGCCCGGGCGATGAAACCGACTGTGTCCGAGCCTGGTTCGATGCGACGGAATTCGTCGTCGACAAGAATCATGTTGGGGTTGGATCGAATTCGCTTGGAACCGTCCTCACCGAATTCGACGACGCCGTCGTTGCCGGATTCCGAAGCACCGAATGCATCCTTGATCACCAACCCCGGTAGTCGGGTTGTCAGTTCTGCCTTCAGGTTCGGCGAGAACAATGCGCCACCCGACCCGATCAGTTGGAGAGTCGAAAGGTCGTAGCGCCCTTCGCTTGCGGCGATGGCGTCGGCGATCGGTCGAGCAATCGCGTCGCCGACGACGGTGATTCCGGTGATCTTCTCGGCCTCGACCAGTCGCAACACTTCCATCGGATCGAAGCTGCGGGTCAGCACTCGGGGCGCTCCCATGAGGAATGCCGTGAGCAGTGAATAGATTGCGGCTCCATGCATGAGCGGCGGGATGAGTAGCAGCACAGTTGGATTGGTGTTCGCTACAGCTGCATCCACAACCTCTTCGAGGCTACGACGCGGCGGCCCGCTGAGGTTCGCTCCGGACAGGGCGGCAAAGAAGAAGTCCTCGTGCCGCCACACCACACCCTTGGGCATTCCGGTTGTGCCGCCGGTGTAGATGATGAAATGGTCGTCGTTGCTGCGAGGGCCGAAGTCGCGGGTATCAGTCTGCGCGGCAAGGGCGTTCTCGTAGTCTTCGCCGACGATCAGCACGTGGGTGATCTCCGGACACTGCGGAACCACGGCCAATGCCGTCGGCGCGAATTCCTCTTCGACCAGCAGTGCCACCATTTGAGAGTTGGTGTAGATGTACAGGAGTTCTGCATCGGCATAGCGGAAGTTGACGTTGATCGGTACCGCTCTGATCTTCAAGCAAGCCAGGAGCGCTTCGACGTACTCGACGCAGTTACGCATGTGAATACCGACGTGCTGCCCAGGCTCGACGCCCACCGACTGCAGGTGATGAGCGAGTCGGTTCGATCGCAGTTCGAGTTCGGCGTAGCTCAATCGCACGTCTTCCAGAATCAAGGGAACTCGATCGGGGATCGCATCGGCAACGGCCTCGAACAGATCGGCAATGTTCAGGGTCATCGAAATCCTCACTACACGCGTCTTCGCTTACCAGTACAGGTCTTTCGCGAAGCTAACACGTTGGTCGCACCCTGTAGTCCGAATTGCGTAGCGGTCCCGCTGAGCGAGACCTGACGCGCCGCTCACCTGGCGCCAACGGTGCGGATACCTCCCTGACCAAGCCCGATAGCCTAAAGGTAGGGTAGCCTAATGCACTCACGCACCACTCTCCGGAGCCGCACGTCGGTCCGGGTCGCCATGGTTGCCTTGGCGACTGTTTTTGCCGCTACGGCCTGCGGCTCTTCCGACGCCGGCGGCAACGCGAACGGCAACACCGATGTCGCGACCGGCGGCAAGCTGTTCAGCACCGCCGACACGGAAACCGCGAAGCTCGGCAGCGATGCCGCGCCAGGCGAGTTCCCTCGCACCATCACCCATGCCCTGGGCGAGACCACCCTCGAGGCCAAGCCGACCCGCGTCGTCGTCCTCGACAGCGGTGAACTCGACGAGGTTCTCTCGCTCGGGATCACCCCGGTCGGCATCGCCAGCCCGGAAAGCGCCGCCGGTCAGCCGTCGTACCTGGCGGACAAGTTGGTCGGTGTCCCCGATGTCGGCACGACCAACAACCTCAACCTCGAGGCGATCACCGCACTGCAGCCCGATCTGATCCTCGGCAGCAAGCTGCGCCAGGACAAGCTTTACCCGCAACTCGCGGCAATCGCTCCGACGGTCTTCAGCATCCGCCCCGGCTTTCCGTGGAAGGAGAACTTCCTCCTTGCCGGTGACGCACTCGGCGAGGAGACCAAGGCCGAGCAGGTTCTCAACGACTACCAAGAGCACGCCGACAAGGTACGTGAGTCGATCGACGGTTCCCCGACCGTTTCACTGGTTCGTTTCATGTCCGGGAAGCTGCGCCTGTACGGCAATCTGTCGTTCATCGGCGTCATCTTGAAGGACGTCGGCCTGCCCCGCCCGGCGATCCAGGACATCGACGAACTGGCCGTCGAGGTCAGCCCGGAAACGATCACCGAGGCGGAGGGTGACCGAATCTTCTACTCCAGCTACGGAAATCCCGCCGACACCGGCCAGACCACGGTTGTTGCCGGACCGCTGTGGGCCAGCATGGACGCAGTCAAGGAAGGACGCGCCACCGAGGTGAGCGACGAGACCTGGTTCCTGGGTCTCGGCCCGACAGGTGCCGGCCTGGTTCTCGACGACCTGCAGGCCAAGCTCGGCAAGTAGCCGTCACCGGCACAAAGAACGCCGCCCGACTCTCCGGAGTCGAGCGGCGTTTTTTGTTCAGCGGTTGTCCTGCTCGAGGTGTTCGTTCATCGTCGAGTGAAGGTCGACGAGAAATTCCTCGAATCGACTGAGCAGTTCGGGCGGGTACTTCGCCATCATGGCGTCGAGTCGCACGGCAAGGGGCCCGAAGAACTCGTCCGCCAGGTCCTGCACATGCGCACTGCTGTGCAGCGTGACCACTCGCCGGTCTGCATTCTCTCGGGTCCGGACGATATGTCCCGCCTTCTCCAGGCGGTTGAGCAACGCGGTGGTTGCACCCGACGTCAGCGAGATCCGCTCTCCGAGGCGGGCGGGTGAGAGCGGCGTCCCCTTCTCCTCGGCAGCGGTGATTTCCATCAAGGCAGTCGCGTCGGTGGAATGCAGGCCGAGCCACGACGCGAATCGATGGCTGAATTCGGTGAACGTGCCACCGTACGCGCGGAATTCGTCCATCAGCCGCTCCCGCTCTACGGAGATGTCGCGCGGTGCCTCCACCTCGGTGATCCCACCTTTCCTGTGCCAGACGGCGGCCGGTCGAACCCAGCGCGCACGTTGACAACTTACCGCCTCAAATATACCTTCATAATAAAGTTACTTCACAATGGAGGTTTATTCGTGAATATCTCACCCACCACCCGCAAGTGGTTGGGCCTGATCGCCATTGCACTCGGCGTGGCACTGATCGTCGTCGACACCACGATCGTCAACGTCATAGTTCCCTCGATCATCGAAGATCTCGGGATCAATTCCGTTCAGGCTCAATGGATCCAAGAGTCCTACGCAATCGTGTTCGCGGCACTCCTGCTTCTGGTCGGCAGAGTTGCCGACCTGGTCGGCGCCCGTCGTATCTTCATCGCCGGTGTCGTCGTGTTCGGGGCAACGAGCCTGCTGGCCGGACTGGCGCCGAACGGCGGTCTGCTCATCCTGGCGCGCTTCCTGCAGGGCGCCGGCGCGGCCATGATCCTGCCCACGTCACTGTCGCTTCTGAACGCGATGTTCACCGGAAAGGCGCGCGGCCAGGCCTTCGCGGTCTGGGGCTCCACCATCGGCGCTGCATCCGCCCTCGGCCCATTGCTCGGCGGCTGGCTTGCCGAACATGCCTCATGGCGTTGGGCATTCGGGATCAACATTCCGCTTGCTGCGCTCATTCTGATCGGCGCAGTGCTGTTCATCGCGCCCTCACCCCGCACCGCTGGGCGCATCGACGCCACCGGAGCAGCACTGTCCATCGCCGGGCTCGGCCTGCTGGCCTTCGGCCTCGTCGAGGGACGTACGTACGGGTGGCTGACCACGAAGGAACCCTTCGATCTGTTCGGTCTTTCATGGTCCAGCGGACCGTCGCCGGTTCTGGTGGCGCTGGTTCTCGCCGTTCTGTCGCTCGGTGCGTTCGCCTACCGTCAAACCATGCTCACCCGCAGCGCCGATCCGTCGCGGGCACTGATGGACGTACGGTTGTTCTCCATCTCGTCGTTCCGCAACGGCAACATCGCGACGCTGATCATCGGGCTCGGCGAGTTCGGAATCGTTGCGGTGCTTCCTCTCTGGCTCCAGTTCACGCTCGGATACAGCGCACTCCAGGCAGGGCTCGCACTGGTTCCCATTGCCATCGGCAGCTTTGTCGCCAGTGGTGCGAGCTTCGGGCTGGCATCGAAGGTCTCGCCGTTGGGCTTGGTCCGTATCGGTTTGGCTCTCGAGGCGCTCGGTCTCGCCGGTCTCGGATTCATCGCTGCGACAGACAGCCCCTGGTGGACTATCGCCGCAGTGCTGTTCTTCTACGGAATCGGCGTCGGTTTTGCGACTGCGCAGGTGACCAACGTCGTGCTCGAGGAGATTCCCGAGCAGAGCGCCGGTCAAGGCTCCGGCATTCAGAGCGCGTTCCGCCAACTCGGATCCGCACTGGGCATCGCTGTCCTCACCACGGTCTTCTTCAGCACTCTCAATTCGACGCTGAACAACGACCTCACCGGATCCGGTGTCGACCAAGCTCAGGCTGATCAGTTGACGCGGGCAGTCACCGACAGCGCAGGCGCCGCCATCGACTCGCTGTCCGGTTCACCGAACACTGCCTTCGTCGCCGACGCTGCCCAATCTGCGATGACTCACGGCATCACACTCGGCGGATACCTTGCGGCCGGATTTGTCGTGGTGGGCCTGATCGCCACGGCGCTCATCCCGAACAAGCCGGCCCCGTCAAACGAGGAGGAAACGAAAGCAGCAGCCGACGTCGCCTGACGGTCGGATCGGTGCAGTACGGTGCCGGTATGCGATTGCCCTGGTCACGGTCATCACAGTCACGGTCAGCACAGTCACGGTCAGCACAGTCACGGTCAGCACCGGTGCTCAGTGAGGCCGACATCGTCGCCGTACGTGAGCAAGCACGCGAACTGGTACTCCCAGGTTTCGCGACGTTCGACGAAATCTGCGAAGCCGCCCGAGACTGTGTCGAGGGCGGCTTCGAGAACGACGAACTCGGCAGACAGATCGACGCAGTAGTACGTGAGGTCTGGGACCACAGACTCGGGGAGCAGACCCAGTGGACGGCTCCCGGCGACTTCGAGCGCCTCTCCGCAGCCTTCGCTGATCTCGAGCGCAACGGCATCGTGGCCCGGATGAACTTCACCTGCTGCATGCAGTGCGGCACTACTGAAATCGACGACGAACGCACGCCGTCCGAACCCGACGAGAACGGGTATCCCTTTGCTCAGTGGGCGTACACGTTCTTCCACATGCAAGATGCGGAGCGTCTCGGCGACGAGCCGTCCGATCTCTACTTGTCCTACAGTGCGTTTCGCCCGGCCCACGATCTCGATCCCGCGCTGGTCGCCGCTGCCTTCGGCGGCGACGAAACCGCCAAGGCACACATGATCGCGCACACCGATCAGACCGTCGGGCGCCAGGTAGCCGACGCACTCCGAACTCAGGGGCTGAGCGTCGATTGGAACGGTGACAACAATCAGCGTATCCGTGTCACCGACGTATGTTGGCGCAAACCGCTTCCGCAGTAGGAGATTCAGCTGGGTGGCAATACGCGGTCGAGGAACGTATTGCTGAAGACGCGGTGTGGGTCGTGTTCGTCGAGAGTGGCGAGAGCGAAGTCCCAATTCCCGTCGCCACCGGCACGGAAGGTGGCAGGCACTGTGCTGGTGAGGAATTCGTCGTCCTGGTACGCCGCCTGATCGGTGAATGCCCACCCCTTGGACCACTCCGGACGGAAGGTCGCGTAATCGCCGGAGTAGTTCGCGACCATCCACCGTTCCATTTCGCGAAGGAAGGCAGGCAATCCCGCGGTGCCGGGAATCGAGACCACGTTCATCCAGATCGCTGTGTCCCAGTCCTGACGATCCGCCCGCGGCCGCACCGCTGACAGGTCCGGCACTCCGGCGCTGTCGACCAACACCTCGCCGTCATCGTCGACACCGCAGAGACGCACTTCGAACGGCATGTTGACGGGATACTGCCCCAGCGACGCGTAGTGCGTCATTCGTTCGTTCAGCCAACTCGTCATCTCGTGGACGACTCGGCCGATGTTGGACCGCTTGGTGATCACGGCTCCGCCCCCGGCTACGACGCGCAAGGTCGTGTGCCGGAGGTAGAACAGAACGTCTTTCGACCAGCCCCAGAGATCGTCGGTGTCGGTCAGCACCAATCCTGCTGCTACAGCGCCGAACTGAGAGGCGCCGAACAGCGGTGTCGCAGCTTGGAGACCCTTTGCCACCATCCCCAACGGGGTGGTGACCTCTTCGGGAATCGCGTCGGAGAAGAAGTAGTTGTACGGCCCGCTCACCTCTCGGGACTCCGGCGGTTTGACCGGGGTCGGTGTCCAGACCTTGAGCCACGGTGTTTGCGTGAACGGGAACCAGATTGCTTCCACCCGTCCGGATTTCTCGACGAAACTCTCGTAGGTACGCCCTGGCGAACCGGGAGCAGCAAAGAGTTCTTGCCACGGAATGTCGGTGAAACTCTGGCACCGCAGCCGATAATTCTCCCCGGCTTGCAGCGTCACGGAGGTGACGAAGGTTCGACCCAGATGGGTCAGGAAGGCGGTGCTCTCGACGTCCGATCGGTGAAATGTCTTCAGTGCGTACCGATTGATGCCTTCGTCCCACGCCACCACCGTGATCTCGGTGATCAGGTTGCTCAGCGAACCATACGATTGACCAGGGGTGATCGTCTCCCCCACAGCCGGATAGGTTGCCCCGTGAGCACCGATCGCCAGCGCGCCGGCGATGGACAGCTCACCGATCGCCGGAGAGTTGGCCCAGCCGAGCCCTTCTCGCTCGAGCGCTGTCAGAATCGCTTCGATACTGGCGCCGGCGCCCGCCGTGACCGTTGCGGGCGTGCCGTGCTGCACCACAACCGAATTCAGTTTGGCCATCGTATCGACCAGCAGAACTCGATCCGAAGGCGCGCCGGGCACCACCGTCAACGGACTCCACCCGTGCATCGTTCCCTTCGCACGCACTGTGTACCCGTTGTCGAACGCCCAGTTGGCGAGGGTGACGACGTCATCGCTGTGACGTGCCGTGGCCGTCCACACGCTGTCGAGCATGATTTCTCGCGACCAGTTCGCGTACGCCTGCTGTGACAACGGAATGTCCGACGGAAATCCGGGCGGTGGCGCGATGGTCGATGCCGAACCCCAGGGAACTGCTCCAGCCGGCGCCCAGGAAATGCCCGCGAGAGCAGCTGCGCCGGCACTCGCTGCGAGAAATCCGCGCCGGCTCACACCGTCTTCGCTCGAGCTGTGCTCTGCCATGCGCTCTGCTTGATGCACCACTGCTCACTCCGTCAGCCGACTCGGTTCATGTCAGGGACGAACGTAGAACAAATATGATTACGATGCCAGTGGTTCCGTAATAAAAGTTTTCCGAAGCTCACTGCACCATCGGAGCGAAGACCGCGTAGATCGCTTCCGGGGCACCGTCGAACGCACTGATGATCAACCAGGCAGTCAGAACCGTCAACGCCGGCCCGATCAGGATCTTCTCGAGGTTCCCACCTGCACGGATGGACAGGAATGACGGCAGCCGTTGTTCCCACCATCGTTTGCCGCCGAGCGGAATCAGGGGCGCGAGAAACGGCACCCCTTCCTTGGTGATCGCATCGCCGAGACAGTGCGTGGCGCAACCCAGTGCCACCGCAACACCTAGCCCCGTGGATCCAGCCTCACTCGGATACCACTGCCAGGTGAGGGCAGAGAGCACCAACGCAACGGCGGAGACCGCGAGCCAACCCTTCTCCTTGGCCAATTCACCCGCCAATCCACGGATGGCCAACCCGAGGCAGAAGAACAGGGTGATGATGATGGCTGGCTTCCCGAACTGAACAACCAGCGCCGAGACCCCGGCACCCAACCCGGCGGCGAACAGCGCGGTGTGCGTGAGCGTCCGATGCCCACCACGACGCTTGCCGTCCTTCTTGCCTTTGGTGATGCGGTAGAAGGTCACCGAAATTGCGTCGATGCCTTTGGCCAGAGCCTTGCTGAGCGGACCGAATGATCGCGAAACCGTCGACTGACCGGTATCGAGGTCGGGAAGCAAGGCGGCTCCGGCACACACTCCGGCAAAGGTCAAAGTTTCCGCAGTGGATGTGGGCCCTCCCCAGTCGAGAGGCAACAACTCCGCAACCACCAACCCCACAGCAGCACCGGACATCGCGTGGGTGGGGCCCATGACCATGAAACACAACACCTTTCGAAACGCGCCCCGCATCAGGCCGTACCGCACCCTCTGCAAGACACCACACACATGACGCCGTCGGCGACGGCCCCGGCATGCTCGCCGAGACCGCCCCGAACGTAGCAAGTGCTACCGACAGGCTTGACCAACCTCCAGACCCAGTTGAGTACGGCCGTACCGTTCCAGGTCAAAGCGGTTCATGCGGAGCTTTTTTCGCTCGTCAGCCCGCGGCAACCGTGCATGACAGGGCAACGCCTTCCTCCAGCGGAGCGACACCGGCCATGTCGAGCACCTCTGCCGGAACACCTTCGGTGGTCGGAGCCCATTCGACGGTCGGCAACGCCGGCACCCCTTCACGCGCAACGAATGTCGCAGCTTCGCTCGGCACTTCGATAGTGACTGCGGCCGTACCGGCCTCCTCCGCGCGCACGACCTTCCCCTCGTCGATGAGCTTCTGCAGCTCCTCGTCGGAAATCGGCGCCGCGACACCACACGCTACTTCGGGAGCCACACCCAACTCGGACGGAGCGGTCGCGATCGACCGCACCGCCACCGGTGACCCGTCGGAAATCGGATTGGAAGCCCAGGCGATTCCCGGCGCCACTGCCATACCGAGGACCGCCACGGACGCCACCACCACACCGGTCCGGCGGGCCCGCTTGCCGTTCACTTTCAATCGCGTCATCGTAGTTCTCCTTGATCGAACGTTCTCGAGTTCTCGGCGCGGTCGCATCCGAGAAACCCGAGGTTATGAAGCCAACACTGCAGATCTGTTGTCGGTTTCTTAGGAGTTGATGAGAATGCGACGGCCCTCGCTCCGAGCGAGGCCCCAGTCCTTGATCCGATGGCAACATGGCTGGGGTGAGTACACGCGAGCGCATCCTGATCGTTGACGACGACGCGAAGGTTCTGAATTCGCTCGAACGTGGACTCCGATTGTCGGGCTTCGACACGGCAACTGCCGTCGACGGACGATCGGCCTTGTCATCGGTGAACAAGCAATGCCCGGCCGCGCTCGTTCTCGACGTCAACATGCCCGGCCTCGACGGCGTCGGGGTGGTGACCGCCCTGCGCGCGATCGGCAACGAGGTTCCGATCTGCGTGCTCAGCGCCCGAAGTTCCGTGGGTGATCGCATCGCGGGGCTGGAGGCGGGCGCCGACGACTACCTCACCAAGCCCTTCGAGTTGGCCGAGCTCGTCGCCAGACTCCGCGCATTACTTCGACGCACGACGCGAGCCACCCCGTCGGTCGACCATCCGATCAGGGTGGGACCGCTGACGGTCGATCTCCGTGGCCATCGAGCGCACATCGACGGTAGACGAATCGAACTCACCAAAAGAGAATTCGACCTGTTGTCGGTACTCGCCGAGCACGCCGGTGTCGTACTCAGTCGCGCACAACTCCTGCGACTCGTCTGGGGTTACGACTTCGCTGCCGACACCAATGTCGTCGACGTCTTTGTCACCTATCTACGCAAGAAACTCGAAGTCGACGGGACTCCCCGCGTGATCCACACAGTGCGTGGGGTGGGCTTCGTCCTGAGGGCCGAACGATGAAGCGGCCGCTGTCACTTCAGACTCGCGTAGCCATCGCCTCGGGCCTGGCCGCCGGAATCGTGATTGCCGCGATCGGAATTGCGTTCGCGGTCTTTCTGCGTGTCAACGGATCCGAACAACTCGAACGCACTCTCGATTCCGTCACCCTGGGCGTCGCGGCGAGTGCGCCGAGCCCGCTATTCATCGAAACACCAACTGCAACAACAGAACCATCCGTGGTCAGCCCCGGATTCAACGCCGCGACCGTCAGCGCCTTGGCTACCACCGATGTTCGCAGTCGTGATGTTCTGGTGCCCGGCGACAGCGGCGCCGCACTGGCCGTCAGCATCCCCGAAGACCCACTGACCCAGGCAATCCGTGAGCAGCAGTTCCAAGTGGCCGCTGCAGCAGTGGTCGCCATCCTTGCCGCGGCCGGGCTCGGTTGGTTCCTCACCGGCCGAGCCGTCCGGCCACTACAGCAATTGACCGAGACCACCAGTTCGATCGGCAACAACCTCGACGTCGACGGACTCTCGCGCCGGGCACCGTCGGTACGTGGAACGCGAGAAGCCGAAGAACTGTCGGAGGCAATCCACAGCATGCTCAGTCGCATCGAAAGCGATCGAAGCCGCACCGAGGAGGCGTTGGAGTCGGCACGCGATTTCGCTCGCGTCTCCGCCCACGAACTGCGCACACCTCTCACGTCGATGCGTACCGATCTCGAAGTTCTCGCAACACTCGATCTCACGGAAAGCCAACGGCGCGAACTGTCCGGCGAATTGTTGGAGGCGCAGCGCCAGATCGAGCGCACCCTGACCGACCTCGAGACTCTAGCCCTGGGTGACGTGGCCGATCCCGAGGATTGTGCCGACGTCGATCTCGTGGAGGTTGCCGATCGCGCCGTCGCTGACGCAGGCCGTCTGCACCCGCAGGTCGACGTTCGTTTGAAAGCACCGGAAGAACTTTCGGTTCAGGCCTTTCCCGCGGGTATCCGTCTGGTGCTGACCAACGCCGTCACCAATTCCGTTCGGCACGGCAATGCCGACGAAGTCGAGATCACTGTCCGATCAGGGGCGGCGACGGGTTCGGCGACGGTATTCGTCGACGACAACGGCACCGTGATCGCGCCTTCGGAACGCGAAGCGATGTTCGAGAGATTCGTTCGTGGTACCGGTGCGGGCGACGCCGGAAGCGGTTTGGGACTGGCCCTCGTCGCGCAGCAGGCGAGGCTGCACGGCGGTAGCGCGCGACTCGACAAGAGCCCACTCGGCGGAACTCGATTGATCTTCTCGATCAACCCAATTCGACGTGCAGAGCCTCGAGCAGCGGCTTGGCCGCCTCGTCGAAGAATCGGTCTTGGGTATCTCCACCGATCTGTACCAGTGCCACATCGGTGAATCCGGCGTCCGTGTATGCCTTGACCGCTTCGACGATCACATCGAGATCGGGACCACACGGAATGCTTTCAGCTACATCCTCTTTGCGCACGAACTGAGTCGCACCCGAGAAGCTCGCCGGCGTCGGCAGTTCGGAGTTCACGGACCACCCTCCGCCGAACCACCGGAACTGCTGATGAGCTCGTGCAATTGCCGTGTCGCGATCAGGGTCCCACGAGATCGGAATCTGACCGATGGTCCGGCCTGCGGGAGCCAATCCGTATGCTCGGCCGTGCACGTGCTTCCACAAGTGCACTAGCTCCGAATCCGGTTGCACGGCAATCAGATCGTCGGCCATCGGACCGAAACGCTCGACGGACTTGTCTCCGGACATGGCCAGCGCCAGCGGAACCGGGTTCTCGGGGAGATCCCAGATCCTGGCGGACTGGACGTCGAAGTACTCCCCCTTCCAGCTCACCAGATCTCCGGCGAGCAGTGCGCGAATGATGCTCACCGCCTCCTGCAGCATGTCCTGGCGGGTGTCGATGGACGGCCAACCCTCGCCGACCACATGCTCGTTCAGGCTCTCGCCACTTCCCAATCCCAGGGTGAAGCGTCCGTCCGCGAGGATCTGGATCGTCGCAGCTTTCTGAGCGACGACGGCGGGGTGGTACCTCACGGTCGGACAAGTCACGTACGTCATCAAACCGACTCGCTCGGTGGCGTGGGCGACTGCCCCCAGCACCGACCAGGCGTAGGGTGCATGCCCCTGCTCGGTCAGCCACGGCGAGTAGTGATCACTCATCACTTCGAAGTCGAAGCCGACTTCTTCGGCCCGAACTGCATGGCGAACCAGTTCTTTCGGACCTGCCTGCTCCGTCATCAAGGTGTAGCCGAATCGTGCCATCACTGATCAACTCCCGGTATCTAGGCCTGAAACGAGTTCGGAAATCACACTGCCGTCGAGGTGGTCGAGGAGGTCGCGGGCGTCGTCGTACACGGCAGCCGCACCCGCACCTTCGAGTTCGTCGGTCGACATGCCGCCGCTGCGCACTCCCACAGCCACAACGCCCGCCCATGTCGCCGCCTTCATGTCCCAGACGGCATCCCCGACCATGACCGCATCGCCCGCGTCGACACCTGCCTTCGCGAGCGCGACCTCGATCAGGTCCGGATCAGGTTTGGCCTCGTCGACGGATTCCGAAGAGGTGGCGGCGTAGATCATTTCGTCGATGTCGAGCGTCCGGCGTAGCAACTTCAGTTCGTCGTCCGGCGCCGAGGTAGCGAGCACCACGTGCAGTCCGAGCGAGTGAACTCGGCGGATCAACTCGCGCGCTCCCGGCAGTACTCGGAGACGGTCGGCCGACTGCCGGTAGTACGTGGTGTGAAGTTCTTTGGCTCGCGGTCCGCACCCGTCGATGTCTTCGCCGAGCAAGGACTCCAGTAGTTGGTCTCCGTCCATGCCGATGCTGCGGTGTACCCGCCACGCGTCGACCGGGCGACCTACCTCGAAGAAAGCTCGCGACCACGCTTCTACGTGCAGATAGTTGGAATCGACGAGCGTTCCGTCGATGTCGAAGAGAACCGCACCTATTGCCATGGGAATTGACTGCCCAACACCTCGGTTCGCGAAACTTGTGCCCCGAGCATTCTCAGCTCGAGAAGCGGATCATGGAGAGTGCGAACAGCAGAAGTGAACGTCGAACAGGGGTGTCGTCATGGAGTCAGTCGTTGTATTCCTTCTCGCATGCTTCGTCTATTGGTTTGCGCTTCTGTAGTTGGGTAGACGGAAACGGACCGCTGCCGGGAAGTGATTTCCCTTGCAGCGGTCCGCATTCGGTCGACCTAGGCGATGCTCATGTCAGCGGGTCACTGACCTGCGCGTACACCTTCTTCGACGCGCTTGCCCAAATCTGCGTCGACGTTCTTCCAGTACTCGAAGACGCGCAACAGAACTTCCTCACTGACGCCGGCAAGGGCGTGGCCGACGATGTTGCTCACCAGGCGCTCACGAGCTGCGTCGTCGAGAACTTCACGGACCAGCGTTCCGGCCTGCGTGAAGTCGCCGTCCTCGGCGTGCTCGATGTATCCGGCGCGCACTGCCTTGCCGTCGAACGCCCACAGTCCTTCGTCACCGGCAACCGACGGATCGGCATGCGGTCCGCCGTACGAGTTCGGTGCGTACACCGGCGTCGACGGGGAATTGAAGCTGTAACGCATGGCGCCCTCCTTGGAGTAGGAGTTCACCTCGTTCTTCGGGGCATTGACCGGCAGGTCGGCGTAGTTGGTGCCGATGCGGTAACGATGTGCGTCGGCGTAGGAGAAGACGCGGCCGAGAAGCATCTTGTCCGGGCTGAATCCGATGCCGGGCACCACGTTCGACGGCTCGAACGAAGCCTGCTCGATCTGCGCGAAGAAGTTCTCCGGGTTGCGGTTCAGCGTCCACTTGCCGACCTCGATCAGTGGGTAGTCCTTCTGGGACCAGACCTTGGTGAGGTCGAACGGGTTGAAGCGGTAGCCTTCGGCCTCGTCGACCGGCATGATCTGAACCTTGAGTGTCCAGCTCGGGAAATTACCGGCCTCGATGGCGTTGTACAGATCCGCGCGGTGGTAGTCGGGATCGCTACCGGCGAGGCTGTCTGCTTCGGCCTGCGTCAGGAACTCGATGCCCTGATCGGTCTTGAAGTGGTACTTCACCCAGAAGCGTTCACCCGCAGCGTTGACCCACTGGTAGGTGTGCGATCCGAAGCCGTCCATGTTGCGCCAGGTCTTCGGGATACCGCGGTCACCCATCAGCCAGGTCACCTGGTGAGCGGTCTCGGGACGCAGAGTCCAGAAGTCCCACTGCATGTCGTGGTCACGAAGACCGGAGCCGGGCAGTCGCTTCTGCGAACGAATGAAGTCGGGGAACTTGATGGCGTCCTTGATGAAGAACACCGGGGTGTTGTTGCCGACGAGGTCGTAGTTTCCCTCTTCGGTGTAGAACTTCATCGCAAAACCGCGCGGATCGCGCCAGGTGTCCGGGCTGCCCTGCTCACCGGCGACGGTGGAGAAGCGGACGAGGGACTCGGTCTTCTTACCCGGCTGCAGGAACGCGGCCTTGGTGTACTTGCTGACGTCGTGTGTGATGACGAGTTCACCGAAAGCGCCGCCGCCCTTGGCGTGGACGATGCGCTCCGGGACACGCTCGCGGTTGAACTGCGCGAGCTTCTCGATCAGGTAGTGGTCGTGAAGGAGCACCGGCCCCTGAATACCCGCGGTCAGCGATTCGTCATCACTTGCGACCGCGATACCGAAATTGTTGGTGGTGGGCTTGGTCATGGCGAAGCCTCCTAGCGTTGTGGGCTGGGCGTCAGAGGAGCGGGGCTGCATCCGAGTCGAACGCATGGGCTGCATGCGAGGTGGCTGACTCGGAGGTTCTGGACGCATCAATTCGATTCTGCGAGACCGCGTCCGACTCGGTGTCGGATTCGGCAGAATTCTTCAGGCAATCTTCGCAACGGCCCCAGAACACGACCTCGGCTTCGTCGATTTCGAAGCCGTGATTATCGGAAGGTTCGAGGCAGGGAGCTTGGCCGACAACACAATCGACGTCGACGACCTTGCCGCAGCCGCGACAGACGAGGTGATGGTGGTTGTCACCAGTCCTCGTCTCGAACCGTGCGGGCGAACCCGCCGGCTCGATGCGTCGCAGCAATCCTGCGTTCACGCATGCCTTCAGCACGTCGTAAACGGCCTGTGTGGATACCGATCCGAGCTGCTGCCGCACGAGTGCTGCAACAGAATCGGCGTCTGAATGCGGTTGGGCTGTAACCGCATCCAGCACGGCGAGGCGCGGAGCAGTGACCCTCAACCCGACGGCGCGCAATTGCGCTCGGGGGTCGAAGTCATGCTCTCCGTCTCGCATGTTTCCCAGTATGCCGCTTTTCTGGAATTAGTCAAGAAAAGGATTGCCTAAGTTGAATCGAGACCGGTGTCACATATCAAGGACGGGAACAAATCCGGGGAGACCGCCGTTGAACACCCTGTCGGCGTCCGAACAAGCCCCGGGCCCCACCCCTTTTGTCGCTGCGAGCGACCACCCGCCGAGAGGCGCCTGTGGGACGTCGACACCTGACTTTCACACCACACGACCAAGGCCGCCCGGTCACTGACGGGCGGCCTTGGTCGCTTTTTCGCAGGTCAAACCCCCGTTACCGACGCCTGGCCGCTCCCGTAGTCATTTTTCCGCCCAGAATCACGACGCCGTGATGGGTGCCCGCAGCCAACCAGTCCGGCAGGGTCTGTCCCTCTGCCTCGACGCTCACGCGCGCGTATCGGAACGATCCCGTCAGCCTTGCCGACGCGATCGCCAGACCTCCACCGGACTCCGGCTGCGCAAATCCCAACGCCCCGGCAATCGGCAGACGCGGCCCGAGCATCCGCGTATCCGAACGCACCCGCCATCCGTCGCCGGTTGCAGTGAATTTCTGCTGCACGTCTCCGTCGAACTCGGCCAGAACCTTGGGTAGTTGCCAGTGGACTCGCCCACCGTGCACCGACGGTTCCGAATCCACCGCGATGAAAGGGACCGCCATCCGCGGCATAGGCCCGATCCGTTTCCCTGGCGCATGCAAGACCGGACTGGCGAGGATCTCGCGATACGGGCCGACCGGCGAATCGAGGTAGTCCACCATCATGGCCACCGTCATCGGAATCGTTCGACCATCCGGGCCGAGCTCCCGCGCCGCCGACGTACTGCGGTGCCACCACAGTGTCGCGCGAACGCGAGCCGGCCACGGCGGCGGATCACTCACCGGCCAGTCGACGCGGTCACTTGTCGATTCAGGCACGCTCCACATCGGACACCTTCTCAGCTCGAATGGTCAGGGGAAGCCGCAAAGCGCCTGGTGCATGCGTCGGCACCACCGGATCGGACGGCAAAGTCGGATCGATACGTACGTATGGCTCGCCGGTCTTCGGGCGGGCGTCCGCGCCACCCTTGTTCGGCCACATCGCGCACGCTCGTTCCGCCTGCGCAGTGATGGTCAGGGAAGGATTCACTCCGAGATTTGCGCTCACCACCGAACCGTCCATGACGTGCAGTCCCTCATGACCGTATGCACGCAGATACGGATCGACGACGCCACTCGACGCGCTGTCACCGATCGCGCAGCCACCCAGAAAGTGTGCCGTCATCGGGATGTTCACGATCTCGGCGATGGAACCACCCGGGTCGCCGTCGATCTTCTCGGCGACCTTGCGAATGGCTGTATGACCCTGCGGAATCCACTGAGGAGGTGGATCGCCCGGTCCCGGTCTACTGGTGAGGGAGCGCCCGAATCGTTTGGTGTTCTTGGAAAGTTCGAGGGAGTTGTCGTCGGTCTGCATCACCAGCGCGATGACGGTTCGCTCGGACCAGTTCCGTACCGACAACGACCGCAAGAACGCTCCTGGGTGTCGGGCCGCGACTGCCAGAGTCTTCAGCACCCGGGGAGTTCGCCCACCGCCGTCACTCAGGACGGTCTGCAGAAGTCCTATTGCATTGCTGCCCTTGCCGTATCGCACCGGCTCGATGTGCGTGTGATCATCCGGGTGAAAGGACGACGTGATGGCTACGCCCTGCGTGAAGTTCCGTCGACGCGACTTCGACGTTGCGGCCAGTACGGCCTCGGAATTGGTACGTACGACGGTGCCGAGAGTATCCGACAGGCCCGGCAGGGCACCGGATTCCTTCATACCGAGCAGCAGTCTCGCCGTTCCGTACGTTCCGGCGGCAACCACCACCTGATCGGCGGTGAACCGAACTTCTCGCCGGCGGACGCCGTCCGTTCGCCTCGCGAGCAGGCGGTAACCACCGCTTGCCGCCGGCCGAAGGTCGGTGACGGTCGTGAGCGGATGAACCCTGGCGCCCGCTTGCTCGGCGAGATGGAGGTAGTTCTTGACCAGCGTGTTCTTCGCACCGACTCGGCAGCCGGTCATACATCCCCCGCATTCCGTGCAACCTGTGCGTTCGGGTCCTTTTCCGCCGAAGAACGGGTCCGGCACGGAAACTCCTGCCTCCCCGAAGAAAACACCGACGGGGGTGGACGTGAAGGTCTCCCCCACGCCCATCTCTTCGGCTACGTCCTTCATCACCGCATCGGCAGGAGTGAAGGACGGATTGGTGCGAACACCCAACATCCGTTTGGCCTGGTCGTAGTACGGCGCCAGTTCGTCGTGCCAGTCAGTGATGTGCGCCCACTGACGGTCTTCGAAGAACCGATTGGGTGGCTGATACAACGTGTTGGCGTAGTTCAACGACCCACCTCCGACGCCGGCCCCCGCCATCACGAGCACATCCGGAAGAAGATGGATGCGCTGAACCCCATAACATCCGATCCACGGCGCCCACAGGTACTTTCGAAGTCTCCAACTGGTTTCAGGCAACTCGTCGTCGGCAAACCGTCGACCGGCTTCGAGCACCCCGACGCGGTAGCCCTTCTCCGTCAGGCGAAGAGCGGCGACACTGCCACCGAATCCCGAACCGATAACCACCACGTCGTAGTGCGTAGTGGTCATGCCTCGACGCTTTCGATCTTGCGAGCGGAGTAGTTCTCCCGATCGAAATGCTCCAGCAGCGAACGGAATTTGAAAGTGAACGTCGGCCACTGCACCGAGTTGCGCCCCTCCGGATCGATGTACCAACTCGAGCATCCGCCCTTGTTCCACACCGTGTGCTGCAACTCGTGCTGAATTCCCTTGTTGTAGTGCACCTGCACCGTCTCGTTCACGTCGAGGGCATCGATCCGCTCTCGCTTCATGGTGTTCACGGCGTCGTTGACGTACTCGGCCTGGGACTCGAGCATGTACACGATCGAACTGTGTCCGAGGTTGGTGTTCGGACCGTACATGAGGAACAGATTCGGGAACCCGCTGACCGCAGTACCCTTGTACGCGTTGGGACTACCGTTCCAATGTGCGGCCAGCGTCTCGCCACGTTTTCCGGTGATCAGATGCGCAACAGGCGGTTCCGTCGGCGTGAACCCCGTGGCGAAGATGATGGTGTCGACCTTGTGCTCGACGCCGCTTCCGTCGACCACTCCGTTTTCGGTGACCGAGACGAGCCCACTGTCGACCAGACTCACGTCCGCGCGGTCAAGGGTGCGCAACCAGTCGTTGGACAGAAGCATGCGCTTGCAACCGATCGTGAAATCGGGAGTCAGTTTCCGGCGCAACTCCGGATCTTTCACCTGTCTGCGCAGATGAAGGCGCGCGGCCGCCTCGAAGGCAGGCAGCACCCACGTCGCGTGCGACATCGCGGCACCGAGTAGCTCGCGGAAGCCGTAAACCCACCCTCGAATCACCTTCTGTGTAACGGGAATCCGCGAGTACACGGCCTTCTGTGCGGCAGGCAGGGTGCGATCCATCCGCGGAATCACCCAGGCCGGAGTTCGCTGGAACACGGTGACATGGGCAGCAGGGTCGGCAATTTCGGGAACGAACTGAACCGCCGACGCTCCCGTTCCGATCACGGCTACGCGCTCACCGCGCAGTTCGTGTTCGTGGTTCCACGTCGCCGAATGGAAAGTGGTCCCGGAGAATTGGTCGAGACCGGGAAAATCCGGGATCTTGGGCGTCGACAACGCTCCGGTCGCGGCGACCAGAGCTTTGGCCGTCAACGACCCTCGAGATGTCCGAATACGCCACAGCGCCGCATCCTCGTCCCACACAGCAGCTTCGAGTTCGCAGTTCAGGACTACGCGTTCCACGATGCCGGTGTCTGCGGCCACCTTCTTCAGATAGTTGTAGATCTCGGGTTGACGAGCAAAGGTATGACTCCAATCGGCGCTCGGTGCAAAAGAATACGAGTACAACGCCGTCGGCACGTCACAGGCACAGCCTGGATAGGTGTTGTCGCGCCAAGTGCCGCCGATGTCAGCTCCACGCTCGATCAACACGACGTCTGCAGCGCGATTGTCGCGAAGCATTCTGGCGGCCAAGCCCATACCGGCAAATCCGGCACCGACGATCAGCGTTTCGACATGTTCGGGAAGCTTCACTTCTTCTCCACTCGGGATTGCCAGGCCGGCAACAGTCGCGCTCTGAGCGCGTCGTCGGCTTCGGATGTACGAAACAGGGCTGAGACGGCAAGCCCACGAACGAGTTCGATGGTGAGTTCGACCGACTCGGAGTCGAACCGATCACCGAACAACTCGGCGCTGCCGAACTCGAGCGCCTCACTCACCTTGCGTTCGAGGGGCACCGTCGCCGCATGCAGAACGGGATCGGTCCGCGCCGCGACCCACAATTCGAGGGCGGCATAGAACAGCGGCCCGGAGAACGCGTCCGACAGGACCTCGAGGCCTCGACCACGATCCACTTCAGCGGTGAGGATTTCTTCCAGCCGCTTGTCGACCAGATACTCGACGGCCGCGACGACCAGCGATTCCTTGGTCGGAAAATGATGCAGTTGCGTACCCCGCGAGACGCCTGCGCGGCGGGCGATCTCTTGCGTGCTGGTCCGTGCGTAGCCCAACTCGACCAACGATTCGACGGCGGCGTCGAGGAGGCGCCCACGCATCGCCGCTGTACGTTCGGCCTGGGTACGGCTTACTTTCGCATCGGAAGTGGTCTCGGTCACAAGACAACTGTAGAGCCGAAACGTAAAACAGTCCAGGCTGACTTCAAATCTTGACACGTAACATACCGGTCAGTCAGCTCTGCCTGATAACGTCCTCGCATCGAGCGGAGGGAAACAATCGCTATGCCAGAGCAAACAGCATTTCCACACCGCCGTGTCGGGTTGGTGGAAGACCACGAGTCGGTAGCAATCGGCGTGTCCGTGATGCTCGAGGACGAGCCGGACCTCGAATTGGTGTGCATCGCGACCACTGTGTCCGAGATGCTCGCTCAGAACGTCGCCTTGGATCTGGCAATCCTCGACCTCTGACTGGCCGACGGGTCATCGCCCAAGAGCAATGTCGAGCAACTGCGGTCCGCCGGGCTCGAGACATTGATCTTCACCGGGGCGGAAAACCCGTACCTCGTTCGCTCGGCCGCCCGTGCCGGCGTACTGGGTGTTGTACGCAAGTCCGAACCGACTGCCGTCGTGGTTGATGCGATACGCGCCGCCGCGTCGGGAAGGCAGGTGGTGACGACAGAGTGGGCTGCCGCAATCGACGGGGATCCAGGTCTCGACGAAGTGGGTCTGAGCCCTCGACAACTCGAGGTCCTCGAACTTTACGCATCCGGAGAGAAGGCGGATCGAGTTGCGCGACTCACCGGTTTGGCGCCGCAGACGGTTAACGACTACCTCCAGCGCATCAGGCAGAAATATGCGGCTGTCGGACGACCCGCACCGACAAAAACGGATTTGTACAAACGCGCGGTCGAAGACGGGGTGTTACCAATTCCTGAACGGCCTACTTCCGGAAAAAAGCTGACTTTGACTAACAATGAGGTTCGGCAACAATAACTCTCACAGCGCTGCCCCTGAAAATATGGGCAGAGGAATTGATGTCTGGGAAAAATTTCCCTCTTCGAATTACATTCATCTGACAAGAAGACGGCACTGTCGGGGGTCTGTCATTCCGCTACAGAGAAGTAAGGACGAAACTCATGACAGTCACTGTGGAAAACTGCATGGCACAGGATCCCGTCGGACCGCACCTTTCGGAGCGCGAAATCGAGGTTCTCAGGGAATGGCTACTGAGTGATTCGAAGTCACGCGTTGCTCAAAACCTCTACATCAGCGTGGGAACGGTGGGGACCCACCTGTCGCGGATTCGCGAGAAGTATGCCGACGTTGGAAGGAACGCACCGACGAAATGCGAATTACTCGTGCGAGCGATACAAGATCAGATAGTGACGATCGACGAACTCTGATCGACAGAGTTGCTTTCGACAAAACAGCCAGTGCTTCTGACGAAATTCTGAGGCTCTTCGGCCGTTTCATCGGCGCCGGCTATGTCTGCTATCTGATATTGCTTGCCCCTGCGATTGCAGAAGCCACCACGATGTCTGCGTCGTGGTGGACTCCACTGGCGGTGGTCGCGACTTTCGGTAGTGGGCTGGCGCTGGGAGCATCGACGTTCCACGCCGACACCCGATGGGTGAAACGAACTGCGAGCGCAAATGCGGTTCTCTACGTCGTGGTCATCCTCCTGTGGTGGCCGGCGTGGAATGGTGACCACGTCACAGATTTCACCTTGTGGATTTCCAATTTCCCCGGCGTCGCCAGCCTTGCTGCCGCTGCAGCTTGGCGACCGGCCGCTGCCGTCGTGCACCTTTTCGTAGTGGCAACACTCGCACAGTTGACCAATCACATAATCCGGACGAGTCCCACGACGCACCTGTTGGTTCCCGACCTCGCCTTCGCCTGGACATTCTGCGCGGTTTTCGTAGCAGCGGCCGTCATGGCCTTGCGAACCGGACGAGTACTGGATGCGACCATCGCCACCACTCATGCCGCTGCCGCCGGCGCCGCTGCGGCCGAGGCCAAATCCGTCGAACGCGAGAGATTCGACGCACTCATCCACGACACCGTGATGTCGACTCTGCTCGCTGCTTCGAGAAACGACGCCGATCCCTCGGTCGTCGCTCAGGCGCGAAGGACGGTGGCAAGACTCGACGAACTGCGCTCCGGAACCGACCACGAGACGAGTTTCGACTTCGACGGAATCCTCGCTCAGTTGCGTTCAGCCGCTTCGGAAGTGGACGAAAACATCACGTTCGAGACCGCCCTCTCCGACGGGTCTGATCCGAGCGGATACGCACCCGACTCGATTCGTGCGATGGCCGGTGCGATGGCCGAGGCACTGCGCAACAGCGTCAAACACGCCGGAAGCAGTGCACGGCGTTCGGTCACGGTCACGGCAACCGCCACCCACCTCGAAGTAGTCGTCACCGACGACGGCGTCGGCTTCGATCCGAGCTCCGTCGAGACGCATCGCCTCGGAATCACTGTCAGCATCCGCGGCAGAATGCGTCAACTCGACGGCGGATCGGCAACCATTCGATCGTCACCCGGCCGCGGCACTTCGGTGACTCTGACGTTGAGCTTGCCCGTAGCGGTGATGACATGACCAGGCCGGACGGACGAGATGTCCGCGATCTTCTCGGCATGCACAGCCGTGCGGGCTCGATTCATGGCTGCATGCTTCGCGCTCACCTGCGTGATCTCGGTCGCCTACACATCCTCCGACGTCCGCGCAGTCTGGCCGATGATCTTGGCAATTATCGTGTGCTCGACTGCGGCTTTCACACTCGTACTGAGCAGAGGCGACCCGATGCCGCTGGGGCAGAGCGTTCTGGTGTCTCTGACCGGCGCCGTCACGAGCGGCCTGGTGTTGTCAGTGGTTCCCGTCCCCGTCAACGACATGACTCAACTCTGGATGTTCGGGATGTCGACGGCAGTCTTCACCTTCATGTGCGTTCGTGGGCGTACAGCACTCGCGTGGCTCGGGCTTGGACTCATGGTGTTGGTGACCGCCATCTGGTCCTCCACCACCGGCCAGGGGGCCATGTACGGAGTGTCGTTGACGGTCATCAACGCCGGCCCTGTTCTGATGTCGACCTTCTTCGCATACACCATCCGTCCTCAAGCCAGGGTTATCTACGAACTTCGTGAGCAGTCCACCCAACGAATTGCCTCCGCATCCGCCAGTGCTGCGATTCTCGAGGAACGCGACGCGCAACTCGACAGGCTCGATGTCCTTGCACGCCCGCTCCTCGAACGGGTCGCTTCCGGGGTTCCACTGACAACCACCGAGCGGCAAGAATGCGAACTCCTCGAGGCGCAACTCCGAGATTCGCTGAGGGCGACAGGCTTACAACAAACAGATGTCATCGATGCTGTGCGTGCCGCTCGAAACCGCGGCGTCGAAGTGGTCCTGCTCGACGACCACGGAATGGATGGCGCGAACCCCGACGTGCGCGACCGAATCCACTCGAGCATCGTCCGGGAACTCACCGCGATCACGCGAGGAAAAGTGACCATACGGATCCTTCCACCTCGGCGTACCGCTATGGCCACGATGCTGGTCGATACTGAAGACGTTCGACGAATCGAGTTCGATCACAACGGAATGCAGCTGCTACGGCAGGGGGACCGGGGAGAGCTCGGCACCTCGTCCATGTCCGTCGATCCGACTACAGACAGCGCCGTCGAACCCGAATAGCTTTCGAGGAGAGTGAGATTCACCGGGTCGATCACCAGGAGAAATGAATGATCTTCGAACTGCGTCCAGCGCATGTCGCACGTGCCCTCGCCGCACTGTGTGCCCTTCCGATTCTGTGGACCTTCGCAGTAGAGGGAATCACCACGACAACGGAATACGACTACAGCACAGGCGAAGTGTCCTCGTCGAGCGACCTGGGCTCTCAGATCGGAAGCGTCGTGATCTGGATCGTCCTCGCGATCGCATTTGCCGCCGGTGCCTGGTATCTGGAGAAGCAGCGCATCGGTTGGCCGGCCGCGGCGCACGAGCAGCTGGTCAAACTGCAGCTGGCATCACCCAACCGAGAAGAGTAAAGGTCATTACCGCTTCCGGTCGCCGGCGCGGAGAAGATTACTGGGAACCGTATGGCCCACTATCTCCTCTGCAACGGCAGCGGCACGAATGCTCGCATCCAGGTCGATACCTGTCGCGATGCCCATGTCTTCGAGCATGTAGACCAGTTCCTCCGTCGCGATATTGCCACTGGCACCGGGAGCGAACGGACAACCGCCGAGACCTCCGGTGGACGCGTCGAGGTTTCGAACACCGTGCTGCACAGCCGCAAACGCGCAAGCAAGACCAGCGCCACGCGTGTTGTGGAAGTGCGCACCCAAGCCGAAGTCACCTACTCTTTCGCCCACAGCGTCGATCAATCGTCCGACACGTCCCGGCGTGGCAGTGCCGATGGTATCTGCGATCGAGAACTGATCAGCACCGAACTCCTTGGCCTCCTCCGCAATCCGCAGAACACGATCCGGGTCGGTTGGACCGTCGAACGGACAGTCCCAGGCTGTGGCCACGATGACCTCCACCCGTCCTCCGGCGTCGTGGACGATCCTGACGACCTCTCCGATACGTTCGGTCGCTTGCTCCGTCGTCGACCGAGTGTTGGCCTCGCTGTGGCCATTCGATGCCGACACAACATATTCGACGGTTTTCATTCCTGCGGCGACGGCCCGTTTCGCTCCACCGATTCCGGCGACCAATGCCGAGAACTCGATGCCGGGCCAC
Source organism: Rhodococcus qingshengii JCM 15477 (assembly GCF_023221595.1). Taxonomy (NCBI): domain Bacteria; kingdom Bacillati; phylum Actinomycetota; class Actinomycetes; order Mycobacteriales; family Nocardiaceae; genus Rhodococcus; species Rhodococcus qingshengii. The sequence goes on along the minus strand of NZ_CP096563.1, from coordinate 498,804 downwards.
TGGTGCAGTTCTGCTGCCAACAATTCCGCGTCGGCCAACGCCGGCACAGCGCGCGGTGAGACGAACGACGTCGCCTCGATACGCGAAACACCCGTCGCAGCCAGAGCGTCGACAAGACGAAGTTTCTCCGCCAGCGACACCGGGTCTTCGATCTGCAACCCGTCCCGTGGTCCGACTTCACGAATACTGACTGCTGGAATACCCACGCCAGGTACCGACATGTCAGATCACGCCCTTCATCTTCAGTTCTGCCTGCTCGCCGTCCGAGAGTCCGAGGAGCCCGCCCCACACCGAGGAGTTGTCGTGACCCGGCGCCGACGCTCCCGCGTTGCGCACGGATCCGGGTGTCTCACTGAAGGTAGGCACGACGCCCAGGCCGAGGACGTTTTCACCGATCCGCTCGTCGTAGTGGTCGACGAGCATCCCCCGCTCGATCAGCTGCGGATCCTTGACGACATCTTCAACCGTATTGATCGGCCCGGCAACAACTCCCACTTCGGTGAGGCGTTCCACCAGGCTGGTGGGATCTTGGAGCGCGACCCAGGCACTGATCAGTTCGTCGAGCTCGTCCTGATGTTTGCCACGCGCAACATGATTGGAGAAGCGGTCGTCATGCGCTAGTTCCGGTCGCCCCATGATGGTGCACAGACGCACGAAGAGCGTGTCCTGATTGGCTGCGATCACCACCCAGTTTCCTTCAGAGGTCTGATAGATGTTGGACGGCGCAATACCCTCCAATCTCGTTCCCGAGGGCTGCCGGATGATCCCGCCCCGATCGTAATCCGGGATCGTGGATTCCTGCACCGCCAGACAGGATTCCGTGAGGGCAACGTCGACCACCTGACCATGGCCGGTCCGCTCTCGTGAGAGCAACGCCGCCAGCACTCCCTGAACGGCGAACATCCCGCCGAGAGAATCTCCGAGCGAAAGGGCAATACGCGGAGGCGCCTGCCCTGGATAACCGTTCAGATGCCGAAATCCGCTGACCGCTTCGGCAACCGAGGCGTAGCCGGCGCTCTTGGCTTGCGGTCCGCTCTGCCCGTAACCGGATACCCTGGCCAACACCAACTTCGGATTGCGCGCACTGAGAACGTCGAATCCCAGGCCCCACTTCTCGAGGGTGCCCGGCCGGAAGTTCTCGACCACCACATCGGCATGTTCGATCAGATTCAGAAACAGGTCTCGTCCCGCGTCGACGCGAAGGTCCAACGTCACACACCGCTTGTTGCGGGCGTGAACCGTCCAGAAGAATCGATGACCGTCCTGCTCGGCCTGACCCCAGGTACGAAGCGGGTCCGGGCGGTCCGGCGATTCGATCTTGATCACGTCGGCGCCCATGTCGCCGAGCAGTTTCCCGGCGAAGGGCCCGGCGATCAAGGTTCCGAGTTCAATCACCCGATATCCGTCCAGGGGCCCGGTGGGCGCACCTTCCGACACAGCTGCCTCCTCTGGGAACTTTTCTCCCCTTGAAGGCTACGTCACCACCCGATATCGCAACATCATGTCGTGGTCTTCGTGATCGAGCATGTGGCAGTGCCAGACGTACCCCTGCAGGTCCCCCATACCGGCTTCTCCGTGTGCCGAGTGGTCTGCCATGGAACCTCTCGCGAAAGTTGCATCCGGATCGAAGCCCAACTCGTCGGCCGTCGGAAAGCGCACGATCACGCGGGTGATCGAGTTGGCATCCACGATGACAGTGTCCTTCTCCCCCGTTTCCCACACTTCGGGAGGCCGCAGCGAAGAGGTCACAAATTCCTCGGCCGACGGCGTCCACCGGACCCCCAAGTCAGGCACCGGATACCGCTGCATCAGTGCTGCAGTGTCGAGGCTTTGGCGTCCCACAACGCGGAACGCCACCAAGTGCAGATGAATCGGATGTGGTTCCGTGGTGATGTTGATCAGATTCCATTGCTCGACGGCTCCCTGACGTGGCAGTTCGATATCCGAATCGGTGAACCTCAAATTGTTGAGCGACATAGTGATCGACGGGTAATCCGAGGGACGCGACAGCTGCATGATCGTGAGATTTCGCACCATATCCGGGGACGCCGGTTCGGCAGCAACGGAATTCAGCTGCTGCGGGATCGAGCCGGTGAATCCCTTTGCGCTGCCCACATCGAACCGACAGAAGACCGGCATCACCTGTGTGCCGCGTTGCGCCACCGCAAGGGGTACCGGTTCGTCGTTGCGCAATTCCACCGTCGTGCCCGGCTCGAGCATGCTGAAGTCGACCAGCAGATCAGCGCGTTCACCCGGACTCAGCCGGACGTGATCCGTCGGCGCCGGAGCGGCCAAAAAACCGCCTTCGGAACCGATCACCCAGAACCGCATACGATTTGCGAAATGCAGATTCCACACCGAATAGGTTGCGGCATTGAGCAGTCGCAATCGGTACAGTCCGCGAGCCACCTCCACTTTCGGCCATACGACGCCGTTCACTACACCCACGTCACCGGGAGTCGCCGGATCCCAGGAACCCTGCGGAGTGAGCCACGTGGAACGGACACTCTGTTGACCGTCGGAGGTGAAGACCTTGTCCTGCAGAATCATCGGAAGCTCGAATTCGCCGGACGGCAAGCCGAGAGAATTCCCGGTGGTGCCTGTATCTGCGTCGTCACGGAGAAAATACATCCCGACCAGCCCGGCGTAGACGTTGAGGCGCGTCATTCCCATGGCGTGATCGTGGTACCAGAGATTGCCGGCGGCACGACCATTCCTGTATTCGTGGACCAAACCTTCGCCCGGACGCTGGATCAACTCCGGATGTCCGTCGAACTGTGGTGCAGTAACTCCCCCGTGCAGGTGAAGCGAGGTGGGGACCTGTGTGCGGTCGAGGTTGCTGACGCCGTGCAGACCCGGATCGACATCCGCGGCAAGCGGATACGCAGAAATGTCGTTGGCATATCGGACTGTGACGAGCTGATCGACGTGAGCTTCGATGGTGGGGCCCAGATAATCCATTCCGCCGTAACCCAGCGACGGCGACGACGGTAGGTCCGGATGGAAACGGTGCATCGACGAAGCCGCGCGAAGCTCCAGGTTGCCACCCGAAATGCCCGGCAGGACAGGAAGGGTCTCCCGAAACGGTTCCAGCCGGGGTGACGGAAGTTGGAACGGGCGCAATGGATCGACATCAGGTGGTCGAGCCGTCGCTGATCCAGCGGACAACGCGCTGAGACCGGCCAGCAGGCCAAGCCCTTGAACAAACGATCGGCGACGGATCTTGTGTGACTCGTCCACTCACGGCCCCCTCACGCTGACGGCATCCGGAGCGGGTTACCCGCGTGCTCGCACGGTCAAACACCAACGACATTCTCCAACCAGGGTTTGAGAATGGGTAGAACATGAGTCGGTTGCATTGCCTGCGTGTGATCCAGACCGTCGAGTACCTCGATATCCCACCCTGCCGACCGAACGGCGTCGAGGTCGAGATCGGCCGGCGCGACCCGTACCCCACCCCATCGGTCACCGTATTCGATGACGTCTCGCGAACCGACGAAACACATTCGCGGACAAAGGATGCGCCCTTGAATCGTTCGATCGTCGAATTCACCAAGTGCGCGGTACAGCGTCACGAACTGCCGGGTCTGCGCTCCGGTCAACGCAATGTCGATGGAGTTCCAATCGAATTCGTCTGATGATGCCGCGGGCTGTGATGTGCGCTGGGGCGGTTCACTCGCCATGCGGTGTGTAGCTTCGGTAACCTGGAGCATCGCCTTGTACGGCCCATCCACCGGCGGGAAACCACCCATGACCAGTGCGGTCAGACGATCGGTGCGCAGCGCCAACTGCAATCCGCACAGTGCCAGCCAGGAGTATCCGTAGTAGGCGAACTGGTCGATCCCAGCCGAATTCGCCACAGCCAGAATGTCGGACGCGATGTTGTCGGGAGTGAGCGTGTCCGGCGCGGGCGACGCCATCCGGTGCCCTTCGTAGGCGAAGGCAACCACAGTGAAGTTCGACGCCAACCCTTCCATGAATGTTCGACCGAGCGAGGGGTCAACGCCCCAGGCGCGAAGTTCGTCCGCCTTGATGCCGGTAGCCGAAATCGGATTCACAGGTATCAGCACGGCGGGGCCATGTCCGAGAACCTCGACCTCGATAGATGTCCCGTCGTGAAGTCTTGCCTCAACCATGTCCACTCCCAAATCTTTACACTGTAAAGTAATTAAGAATAGCGCGACTCCACGAAAGCGACAAGATGAACAAACAGGCAGGCCGACGCGATATCGCACGCACGATTTCACTTCTGTGGCGTCAACCCGAGACGCCTTCCGGCCGCCGAGGACCGAAGCCCGCGCTGTCCACGGACACAGTCGTTGACGCCGCGATCGAAGTCGCCGACGCCAACCCCACGACACCGTTGTCGATGCGCATGATCGGCGACCACCTCGGCCGCACTGCGATGTCGTTGTACACCTACATACCGGGAAAGGACGAACTGCTGGACCTGATGTACGACCGGGCGCATGCCGAGCTACCGCCGATCGCAGACACCGGCGACTGGCGCATGGCACTCTCCGACTGGGCCGCCGCACTCTTCGCCCTACATACACGCCATCCGTGGACTTTGGATGTCTCGTTGGCGCGCCCCGTCCTGGGTCCGCACGAGCAGGCAGGACTCGAATCACTCCTGTCCATTCTCTACTCCACAGGTCTCGATGCTCCGACCATCCGCAGATCGGTGAGCATGCTTTTCCATTTCATCCGGGGGTCCGCGCGGACCTTAGCTGAGATCCGAAGCGCCTCGACCATCGGAGATTCCGAATCTCATTGGTGGGCAGAGTCTTCTGCTGCACTGGCCGATGCTGCACCGGATTTCGTGGACGACTTCCCGCACACGACGCAGTTGGGTCGGGAGGCCCCACCGGTACCGGGCGGCGACTTCTATCTCGAACGAGAAACCGAAGAGTCATTTACTCAGGGCCTACAGATCCTCCTTGACGGTATCGAATCGAGGATTCGAAAACGCTCTTGACTCGAACGCATGTTCGAGTATGATTTGGGGAGGGGATCGGGGGGTTCAATGAGTGTTTGTCTGTCGGAAGTGGTGTCGGGTTCTGCGGTGGGGTTACGCGGACGCCTGTGGCAGTTGACTGCTGCCGAGTTGCGCGCTGCTGCTGTCGAGGCGAGTGCGGAGATTCTGCGCCTGGAAGCCGTTCGTGTGGCGGTGGTCGACGAACTCTCGTTGCGCCCGGATGATCAGGTGATTGCCAGCCGCGGTGTGGGGTCCTGGTTGGCGGCCAACACGATGTTGCAGGTTCGGGACGGGAAGAAGATCGCCGCCCTGGGTGCGGCTTTGCGGCCGTTTCCGGCGGTGGGAGCTCGGTTCGATTGCGGGGATTGCTCGTTCGAGCATGCCGTGTTGATCGTGGCGTTCTGCGAGTCGCCACCTAAAGGCATGCCGGAGGAGGCGCTACCGAAGTGCATCGATTTGTTGTTGGCTGCCGCGTCGGGGGTGGAGGCGACAACGACGAAGGTGCGGAACGTGATCGCGACCTTGGAGCGAATCTTCGAATCCGATGAAATTCCACCCGCCGAAGACGTCGACCGGAACGAGCTCCGCATCGCCTCGACGCTCAATGGTCGCGTGGTGGTGCGTGGGGATTTCGACGCCCTCACGGGCGAAATGCTGCTCTCGGCCCTGTCGAACCTGACGATGCCCACCCCGGCGCCGGATGGAACGCCCGATGCCCGGTCGGCGGCGAAACGGACTGCCGACGGGTTCACCGAACTGATCCGCCGCTATCTCGACTGCGCCAAAACAGGCACAGACGGTGGTCAACGCCCGCACGTGAACGTGCACATCAATGCCCATGATCTCGCTGAGCATCGAGACTGCGCCGCCACACCCTCCACTGCTGATGGTGAAGAGTCTCTGTCGGATCTTGATGTCGGGCACATGCCCTGGCTCGGGCCACTCTCGGTGTCGCAGACCAGGCTTCTCGGGTGTGATTGTTTCCTGTCGACCGTTCTGCTCGACGATCACGGCGCGCCCTTGGATGCGCAACCAGGGAAGAGGTTGGTCACCGCCGAACAACGCGTCGCCCTCATCGCCCGAGACAAAGGCTGCGCCTTCCCGGGCTGCACGTGCGTGCCCGCCTGGACGGATGCGCACCATATCCGGCACTGGGCAAACGGTGGCCCGACGGTGATGAACAACCTGGTCCTGCTGTGCCGTTCACATCACCGGCTGATGCACCGCAAATCCGGGTTCGTCGGGAAATGGGAAATCCGAATAGGAGTCGACAACAAACCCTGGTTCATCCCGCCGCCCTCGATCGACCCCGGGCAGCAACCGCGCCCAGCGAACACCACATTCAAAACCTGAGAACGAACCTCAGGCACAACAGAACACGGCCGAGCACCGCATCGAAGGGATCCCCCCGATGCGGTGCCAACAGGCCGTGGCGAACCCGTCAGACGGCCTGCGCAACCTTGGCGGCTCGCGGGAATCGCTCCCGAATCTCCGCTGGCGTGACAACTCTCGGGTCCAGGGGTTGCTCGTCACGCAGGTGGCGCTCCAACACCTTGCCCGTCATCGGCGCAATGACTTTCAGAGCAGTGGTCATGTTCTTCGGTGAACTACCCAACCGGACTGCCGTTCGCACCGCGGGCGCAATTGCTCTGTCCAACAACGCTGGCTGATCGAACCCACCCATCGTTCGCATCCAGCCGGGCAAAGTCGCGATAGTGGCCGGCGCGACCAATCGGCTGAATGTCGCGAACTTCGTCTTCCCCTGCGCTCTCGGTGTTCTCAACAAGTAGTGCATCGCCCGGTTGGCACGCTCGGAGGTACACAATCTGGGCCTGACTTCAGCGAAGTACTCACGTACCTCGTCTCGGGAGCGTGGAACGTCGGAGGTCTTGCATGTCTGTAGTTCGGCAGCGATCACGCATTCTTCCCAGTACCGCTGCTCTTCGACAGCTGAAAGCGGGCCCGGCCCATACATCTCGTAGCACTTGAGCACCGAATGCCAACCCGTCACGTGGATCCAGAGTTGTGACGCCGGATTGTTTGCGCTGTAACGAGTTCCGGTGATCGGTTCAACGCCCGTAGCCTGAGCATGAACTGTCATGAGGTGGTCGGACAGCGCCAGTGCTGTCCGCCCGTCGGCAGTGGCGACGGTCAGGAAGTACGCCAAGGTTCGGTCGAGTCGCCCGGCCGGATCGCTGTAAATCCCGCTCATGTCTGCCACTGCGGCAGCCAAGAAGGGGTCGAAGTGCTCGAGCACCACCGACCGCTGGAACCCGATCAGCGCTGTCGGCGCGGCCCAGATCTTCCAACTGGGTGATCCTGGGCCGAAGAAGCCGTAATCCTCACGCGGTCGATTCATCGTCAGTTCAGACATTTCATTCCTCCCCGTTCGTTGAGCCGGCACCGTTCATTTCGTAGGCACCAGACAAGGCGACTACTTGCTGCCAGACGTACTCGAATCGCTCCGCCACGAACGTGGGGCGCCGGATAGATGCCAGTGCCAACCGTTGCTGATCTTCACTGGCGCTGGGTTTTCCGTACAACTCCACCGCTGCAGCACTGAAGTCGCGGACCAGGACATCGAAGATCTGATCCAGCACCCCACCGTTCCGCTGCCCCTCGTCCAATCCCAAGATCTCGGCTTGTTCGAGGATCAACTGGCCGTAGACGACGAGGGTGAAGAGTTCGGTGATCGCCAGGCCGAAGTCCAAGTCGACCTGCTGCGCCGCATCCGGTGCAGCTTCGGCCAAAAGGGTCACGAGCGCTTCTGCCTGCTCCATGAACAGTGCAACGTTGGGAACATCCGCGAACTTCGCGTACACCGCTCGCCAGTCGTCGAATCGAACCTTCGACAACCCCCGTGCCGGGCCCTGACGGAACAGGAACTCGTCGTCGGCTGCATCGTTGCGCGTCGGAATCGCCGGAAATGACTCGGGGGCAAAGAGGTACGCCGGCATGAACTTGGCGATCAGGGCGAGATTGACGGCGACGGTCCCCTCGAGCTTGGGCAGCCCGTCGACATCCATCTTGGCCACCGCGAGGTAGCTGTCCTTCTCGAAGCCCTTTGCCGCAGCGATGTCGGAGAGCAGTCCGATCACCTTCTGTGCCTCGGTTGTCACCTTCATCTTGGTGACGGGATTGAACAAGAGGTAGCGGCGGTCCTCGGGCGATGCGGTGCGGAAGTAGTCCACCGCACGATCCGAGAAGAGCCTCATCGCCAGCAGGCGCGCGTACGCGTCGACGAATTCACGTCGTACGTGTGGGAACGCCGTGACGGGATTGCCGAACAGGATTCGATTGTGCGCGTGGGTAATCGTCTCGTACAAGGTATGAGTCGACATACCGATTCCGCCGAAGCACAGGTTGAACTTTCCGATGTTCACGGTGTTGAGTGCGGCACTGAATGCTGCCTCGCCGGTATGCAGGATATCCTCTGCCGCAACGGGATAGTCGACGAGTGAGAACTCCGCTACGTGCATCTGGGCCGGAACGATGTTCTTCACCACGGTGAATGCCGGATGGTCCGAGTCGGCGTAAAAGAAGACGTACTGATCAGTGCCCTCCACTCCGTCGACACGGCCGAAGACAGAGACCGTGTTGGCGCAGTTGCCATTTCCGATGTAGTACTTCGAACCGCTGGCCAGGTACCCGCCGCTGCCGTTGGGCGTCAAGACCATGTCCGTGGAGTAGACGTCCGCGCCATGCTCTTTCTCGGACAGTCCGAATGCCGCAACGCCTCCGGAAGCCAAAGCGGAAGCTGCTCGCGCCCTTGCCGTCTCGTTGTCGCTCTGCCACACCGGCCCGAGACCGAGGATGGTCACCTGCCACGGGTACCAGTAGTTGAGTCCGTAGAAGCCGAGGATCTCGGACAGCGCGGCGATACGACTGGTATCCCAGCGCTTGTCAGAGTCGCCACCACTGTCGCGGGCGGGCGTCAGAAATGTGGCGAACAGACCTTCCTTCGCCGCGAAATCGAGGAAATCGGAGTAGAAGATCTTGTCGTGATAGTCGGCCAGGAGTCGGTTCTTTCCACGCGCCTCGAACCAGTCGACGGTCGCGCCCAGCAGTCTCCGCGTGGTCGCGTCGAACTCCGGCCGATCGTACGTGGAGGGATGGAGCAGCAGATCATTCGGCACTAAAGAGGTCGACGCTGTCATAGCGGTTGTTCTCCTCGAGATCTCGGCAGAGGCGCCTCACTGAGCACCATTCGAATACAACGCCACCGTAACAATTGCAGACGATGAATACAACGGTTGCGTATTATTCACGAAGAAGTGGCAGGCAGATTAGGGTGAGAGCGGAGGTGATGCACACGATGACCAGGTCACAAGCTGACGCAACGGATACACCGCGGCGCAAGTACGCCCCTCGCATGGCGCCGGAGCAACGTCGCGAGCAGCTCCTCGACGCAGCATTCGAGGTCACCGGCCGCGTTGGCCTGCACAACCTCAGCATGGAATCCGTCGCTGCCGAAGCCGGTGTCGGCAAGCCCGTCCTCTACACGATTTTCGATACCAGGACCGATCTCGTCGCTGCACTGCTGCGCCGCGAGCACGAGCGAGCCATCGCTCAGGTGCTCGAAACCATGCCGACAGATCTGAGCGAACTCGGCCCAGCGGCGTCGTACACCGGGACCGTCGGCGCCTTCGTCGACGCCGTACTGGAGAACCCGACGCGCTGGCGCCTGATTCTGACGTCTGTCGAGAACGCCCCCAGCGAGTATCACGGCTTGTTGAAGCTCTCTCGCGGAGCTGTCTTCGCCCGCGCCGAAGAACTGGCCCGCGCCGGGATTGCCCTCGAGTCGAAGCTCGAAGGCCTTGATCCGGTTCTCCTCGCACACACCATGATGTCGTTCGCCGAAATGCTCGGACGACTGGCCGTCAGTGATCCCGAAACCTATACCCGAGAACGACTTTCCAGTTTTGCCGTGGCTCTCGCACAATCGGTCGGGCGTTAGCGGCCGACTGAAACCTGTCGGTCGGATCTGCTTCAATACACGCATGACATCACCATCGATCGAACCGCTACAGCTTTTCGAAACGTCTCCGGGCAACTGGTCACTGATGCTCACCGACCAGCATTTCGGCAAGGTGGCATCGATATTCGAGCAGGTAGAGGGTTTCGAAGGCTCCGGTTACGACTGGGCGTCGGTCGCCTACGCAGTGGTAGGCCGCGATGCACCGCATCTGGAGGGCCGCTTCGGCACCGATCCCGAAGCGGGCATGTTTGTTGCGTACGGCAGCGACAACGGAGCTCTCGGTGAGCTCGGAGCGCTACTCGCCAAAGCGTATTCGGATGCCGAGTACCTCGGTGGCCTGGTCGCCATTTCCGAACTCGACTAGAGCGCCTGTCGAAACGACACCGGCCCCACACCTAGGTGCGGGGCCGGTACCGAACGAAAGATCTAGCCGACCAACAGCTCGGCAATCTGAATCGTGTTGAGCGCGGCACCCTTACGCAGGTTGTCGCCCGAAACGAAGAGCGCGAGTCCGCGTCCCTCCGGGACACCCGGATCCTGACGGATACGACCGACCAGCGACGCGTTGCCACCGGCAGCGGCCAGCGGCGTCGGAACCTCGACCAGCTCGACGCCCGGAGCGTCGGCGAGGATCTCCTTGGCGCGAGCAACCGAGAGCGGGTTGGCGAACTCTGCGTTGATCGCGAGCGAGTGCCCGGTCACGACGGGAACGCGCACGCACGTACCCGAAACCAACAGATCGGGAAGTCCGAGGATCTTGCGGCTCTCGTTGCGGAGCTTCTGATCCTCGTCGGTCTCGCCGCTTCCGTCGTCGACCAGCGAACCTGCGAGAGGCAGGACGTTGAACGCGATGGGGGCGACGTAGTTGTTCGGGGCCGGGAAGTCGACGGCACTGCCGTCGTGAACCAGCTTCTCCGCGTCTCCGACTACGGCGCGCACCTGGCCGAGGAGTTCCTCGACGCCGGCGATGCCGCTACCGGACACGGCCTGGTAGCTGGAGACGATCAGACGCTGCAGACCGGCTTCGTCGTGCAGAACCTTCAGCACCGGCATCGCTGCCATGGTGGTGCAGTTGGGGTTCGCGATAATGCCCTTGACCAGGTTCTTCGTGTCCTGCGGGTTGACCTCGCTGACCACGAGGGGAACCTCGGGATCCTTGCGCCATGCCGAAGAGTTGTCGACAACGGTCGCGCCGGCAGCAGCGAAGCGAGGAGCCTGGGCGCGCGAGAGCGTCGCACCGGCTGAGAACAGGGCGATGTCGATGCCCTTCAGGTCCTCATCCGATGTGGCGGCCGCATCCTCGACGATGATCTCTTCGCCGCGGAAGGGCAGCTTCTTACCGGCGGAGCGTGCAGATGCGAAGAACCGCACCTTGTCCGCGGGGAAGTTCCGCTCTTCGAGCAAAGTGCGCATGACGATGCCGACCTGACCGGTCGCACCGACAACAGCGATAGTCGTCATGAGAAATTACCGTCCCGTTCCAGCGTGTACTACTGCTTCTTCTTCGCCACCGAGCCCGAAAGCGTCGTGGATGACACGTACAGCGTCGTCCAATTCGGTGTCCTTGACCAGCACTGAGATGCGGATCTCAGAGGTCGAGATGAGGTCGATGTTGATGTCTGCCTTGGCCAGCGCCTCGCAGAACGTGGCGGTGACGCCCGGGTGGCTCCGCATTCCGGCGCCGACCAGGGAAACCTTGCCGATGTGGTCGTCGAACAAGATCTGCGTGAAGCCGATGTCTTCCTGACGCTTGGTCAGGATCTCGACGGCGCGGGGGCCGTCGGCCGTCGGAAGCGTGAAGGTGATGTCCGTCTTGTTTGTCTCCACCTTGGAGATGTTCTGCAGCACCATGTCGATGTTGATCTCGGCATCGGAGACTGCGCGGAACACCTTGGCAGCGTGTCCCGGTGTGTCCGGCAATCCGACAACGGTGATCTTGGCTTCGCCGCGATCGTGCGCGACTCCGGTGATCAGGGCCTCTTCCACAGGAATGTCCTCCATCGATCCGGACACGATTGTTCCGGGCTTGGTGGTGTATGACGAACGGACGTGCACAGGCACGTTGTAACGACGGGCGTACTCGACGCACCGGAGCATGAGCACCTTGGCACCACACGCTGCGAGTTCGAGCATTTCCTCGAAGGAAACCGTCTCGAGGCGGTGAGCGTCGGGGACGATGCGCGGATCGGCGGAGAAAACGCCGTCGACGTCGGTGTAGATCTCGCAGACGTCGGCGTTGAGTGCAGCTGCCAACGCCACGGCAGTGGTGTCCGAGCCACCGCGTCCGAGCGTCGTGATGTCCTTGCTGTCCTGGCTGACGCCTTGGAATCCGGCGACCAGAACGATCGAGCCTTCGTCCAGCGCAGTGCGAACACGGCCCGGCGTGACGTCGATGATCTTGGCGTTTCCGTGGCTGCCGGTCGTGATGACTCCGGCTTGTGAGCCCGAGAACGAACGAGCTTCGGCGCCGAGGGAGTGAATTGCCATCGCTACCAAGGAGTTGGAGATGCGCTCACCCGAGGTCAGCAGCATGTCCATTTCACGGGCCGGCGGGGAAGGGCACACCTGCTGAGCCAGATCGAGCAGCTCATCGGTGGTATCGCCCATCGCTGACACCACGACGACGACATCATTGCCGGCCTTCTTGGTCTCGACGATCCGTTCAGCGACTCGTCGGATGCGCTCGGCGGTTGCCACCGAGGATCCGCCGTACTTCTGGACGACGAGAGCCACGCGTTTCTACCTCCAGGTCGAAATTGTTTACAGATACCAGAGGTCGAGCTTACCGAGGTGGTCCTGGGACTTCCCGATGCGTACTGCTGTTCGCCTCAGATCCGCGCGGGATCAGTTGCGAGATCCGCGATCGCATCAACGTCGCAGAACGCGAGCCACCGGCAACGTAACCGACCACCGTGACGGCAACTCCGCAGGCGAGAAGCACGCGGATACTGCTGACCAGCGAAACTGCCAGCGCGTCGTACACCGCGACTGCCGCCTCAGATGACGGTATGTCTGAATTCTGTAAATAGACCCGCCGCACGACGGCCAGCGCCACCAACAGGGCGATCATCGCCACCGCCGTCGCCAGCCCGACCAGGGACAGTGCGCGCATTCTCCTCGGCGCAACTGCGACGGCCGCGATCGCACAGGCCAGCGACACCCACGGCAGCCAGGCCGCTGCCCGGTCGAGAGTGTTCGAGAGGTCCTGGGCCCGCACCAGCTCGTCGGATTGCAGGATCTCGAACTGCGGATCGAACGTCGGAAGACGATCGACGACGGTGAATCCGCGATCGCGGAGGTTCGTCCGCAGTTCTGTCATGATCGGCTCGAGGGACAAGGTGACTGTTCCGCTGTCGTCGGACCGAACGATGCCGTCGGTGGCTCTGCCGGTCACCATCGCAGCAAGTTGCGCGTGCGCCTGACGGTTGGCCGCGGTCCAGAGCGTCGCGAACTGGTCGCTGGAGACCAACGACTGAGCCGCCTCCCGAACAAGTTTCTCGGCTTGTCTCGTCACCACCTGCGGAAACCGGTCCAACCGCTGCGTCAGTTCCTCGGTCAGCCGATCAACGACAGCCGCTTGGACAGCAGGTTCGGAAGCCAACGGGGCAACCGTCTCGACGTAACTGTCGGTGTCGTTCACCTGGGTGTGGACGAACAGCGCGAGCACCGAGCCGGCAGCACCGAGACCAGCGAGAACGATCAGCAGTGAACAGACGATCCAGCGGATCGAGCGCATCACGTGTGCTTGGCGCGCGCCGGTCGAATCTTCGCGGTGATGTGGTGAATGCGGTGATCGTCAGCGGGTATCCGGAAGGTCTCGGTAACCCGAACGGTCATCAGGTTCCGCCCGAACAACCCGGCGTCGAGGAGGTAGTCAGCCGTCAGGTCGTCCCCGTCGACCGTCCACTCCACCTCACGAATGTCGCGGATCACGCGATACTGAGGACCTCCGGAAAGGCTGCGCCGCAAATGATTCCCCGAAAATCCGGTCTTGAGCCCGACCTCGTGGCGTACCGCGTCCGGAGCCAGCGGTACGGAACTGCCATCGTGACTGCGGAGCGCGTCGAGGTACGTCCTCGCCACGGCGATTCGGGGATCCATGGACGACAGTCCACCATTTTCGGGGCCGAAACGGCAGCACAATTCGGCGACAAATTGGACATGAGGGCGAACCCCACCGATTTCTCGCGAAATCCAGGAGTAGAGTGCTGTGCATGCAGCGCGCACTCCTTCTTGGTTGCCGCGACGGGGTCTGATCCAGACTGGCCTCCCGCCGCGGGGTTTTTGTGCGCCGGTCGACCAAGCCTTCCGGACTCATGGTCTTGACCAACAGGTCAACAGGCCGGGTCCACAATCCTGGAGATCACACCCATGTCCCCCGCTGACGCATTCACCACCGGCACTCGCACCATCACCCCGCCCACGAAGCCGGCACCGTCCGACCAGCCTGCGTGGAACACGCAGAAGAACTCGTCGATGCCGACGTTCCGCTACCGCCCGTTCGCCGAAGAGGTCGAGACGGTCACGCTGCCCGACCGCACCTGGCCGGACAAGATCATCGACCGAGCACCCCAGTGGTGTGCCGTTGACCTGCGCGACGGCAACCAGGCGCTGATCGATCCGATGAGCCCGGCGCGCAAGCGTCGTATGTTCGATCTCCTGGTTCGTATGGGCTACAAGGAGATCGAGGTCGGCTTCCCGTCCGCGAGCCAGACGGACTTCGATTTCGTTCGCGAGATCATCGAGGACGGCGCCATCCCGTCCGACGTCACCATCCAGGTGCTGACGCAGTCGCGTCCCGAGCTGATCAAGCGCACGTTCGAGGCCTGTGAAGGTGCCGAGAACGCGATCGTGCACTTCTACAACTCCACCTCGATTCTGCAGCGCCGCGTCGTGTTCCGCGCCGACAAGGACACGATCAAGAAGATCGCCACCGACGCCGCCGAACTGGTCCTCGCCGAGTCGAAGAAGTACCCGGACACGAACTGGCGCTGGGAATACTCGCCCGAGTCCTACACCGGCACCGAGCTCGAGTACGCCAAGGAAGTATGTGACGCCGTCACCGAAACCCTGGGTGCGACGCCGGCCAACCCGGTCATCCTGAACCTGCCCGCCACCGTCGAGATGGCTACACCCAACGTGTATGCCGACTCCATCGAGTGGATGCACCGCAACCTGGCCCGCCGCGATTCGGTCATCCTGTCGCTGCACCCCCACAACGACCGCGGCACGGGTGTCGCTGCAGCCGAGCTGGGCTACCAGGCCGGCGCGGACCGCATCGAAGGCTGCCTGTTCGGCAACGGTGAGCGCACCGGCAACGTCTGCCTGGTCACTCTCGCTCTGAACATGTTCACGCGCGGCGTCGACCCGCAGATCGATTTCTCGAACATCGACGAGATCCGTCGCACGGTCGAGTACTGCAACCAGCTACCCGTCCACGAGCGTCATCCGTACGGCGGCGACCTGGTCTACACCGCGTTCTCCGGCAGCCACCAGGACGCGATCAACAAGGGCCTCGACGCCATGAAGGTCGACGCCGACAGCCAGAACTCCGACGTCGACGACATTCTCTGGCAGGTCCCCTACCTGCCGATCGACCCGAAGGACGTCGGCCGCAGCTACGAGGCCGTCATCCGTGTGAACTCGCAGTCCGGCAAGGGCGGCGTCGCATACATCATGAAGGCCGATCACGGTCTGGTGCTGCCGCGTCGTCTGCAGGTCGAGTTCTCGCAGTCGGTCCAGAAGATCACCGACGGCGAGGGCGGCGAGGTCTCGCCGAAGGAAATGTGGGATGTCTTCCACGAGGAGTACCTCGCTCCCATCACCCCGCTCGAGCGCATGAAGCAGAAGGTCACCGCGTCCGAGGAGGACGGCGGCACCGATGCGATCACCGCGATCGTCAAGGTGAACGGCAAGGAGCAGGAGATCTCGGGTACCGGCAACGGCCCACTCGCTGCCTTCGTCGACGCGCTGGGAAGCATCAACTTCGACGTTCGTGTCCTCGACTACTCCGAGCACGCGATGTCCGCCGGTGACGACGCCCAGGCCGCGGCCTACGTCGAGTGCGCCGTGACGGGCCCGGAGGGTCAGAGCACCGTCGTCTGGGGTGTGGGTATCGCCACGTCGATCACGACGGCCTCGCTGCGCGCTGTGGTCTCGGCAGTGAACCGCGCCAGCTGACACTCAGCTCCCGACTCGTGAACAATCCCTGGTCTCACCCGATTTTCGGGTGGGGCCAGGGTCGTTTTCAGAGCACTGAAGATTTTCGGTCGATGTTTTCGATTCGGCATGACATTGGTCCCGAAAGAGTCGGTTAGCGAAGTTAACAAAAAGAATTCACCCATCGAGGATGATGCAGACGCCACGTGCGCGTGAGATAGTCAGCTCAGACAAATCCGACTTGTGAAATGGAGCTCGACAATGGATTCCTTTTGGGACTTCCTCTGGCTGATCATCATCAGCTTCGCGTTCATCGCGTACTTGATCCTGCTCTTCTCGATCATCACCGACCTGTTCCGCGATCACAAGACCTCCGGCTGGGTGAAGGCAATCTGGATCGTCTTCCTGTTCTTCATTCCGCTGCTCACCTCGCTCGTCTACCTGATCGTTCGCAGTGACGGAATGGCACAGCGGTCCCTCGAGGCTGCGCAGCAGGTCAAGAACGCACAGGACAGCTACATCCGTGAGGTTGCCGGAAAGTCCCCGGCCGAATCCATCGCAGATGCAAAGGCACTTCTCGACGCCGGCACCATCAGTGAAGAAGAATTCGCAGCACTGAAGGCCAAGGCTCTCGCCTGATACCGGCCCTCACTAAGCGACCCTCACTAAACCGTGAGGATTGCACTACCGAAACGGGAGCGACACTAATCGTGTCGCTCCCGTTTTGTGTTCATTCACCAACAGCTGCTCATTCACCGACAGCCGTTCATTCACCAACGGCCCTTCATTCACCGACAGCCTTCATTCACCGACAGCACGCGCGACGTCACGAAAGGCGTCGAGCACGACTCCGATAGCCGGACTGCGGTTGGCGTGTAAACGAGTTGCCAATTCATAAACTCGTGCAGCGCGCACTCCCGCCACCGGTTTCCTCGAAACTCCGGGATGCGTGATCGCGTATCGCGGCATCAAAGCCACGCCGTGGCCCGCCGCCACCAGCTCTTCGATGACGCGGAAATCGTTTATCCGATGAGCGACGCGAGGCTGGACGCCGGTTACCGACGCAACCGACAGCAGAACGTCGTCGACCGGAAACCCGCCGCGCACGCTTATCCAGTTCTCGTCGGCCAATTGTTCCAGCCGGACCGAATCCTGCTCGGCGAGTGGATGATCAGGCCGCAGCACCAGATCGATCGGTTCACGCATCAGCGGTTGCACGCTGACCCGGGGAAACGACGTCTCGGCTCCGCGTTCGTCACGGTGGGTGAGGATCACATCGTGATCGGCCAACAGCCCAGGGACGGCGGACGCCGGTTTGTCGACGTCGTAGGCGTCGATGTCCACGTCCGAGTTCTTCAGCGCCGTCAGGACACCGGGCAGCAGGAGCGCCGCGCCGGAGGGAAAGAACGCGACTCGCACCTTTCCCCGCGGCGAGCCTCGGTACGACGCCATCTCGTCCGCCGCCCTGTCTAGCGCCGCCACCACGTCGTCGGCGCGAAGCACCAGCGCTCGACCCGCGTCGGTGAGGCGCAGCGTGCGCCCGTCCGGTTCGAGGAGCGAGACCCCCGCTTCTCGTCCGAGGATCTTGAGTTGTTGCGAGACGGCGGACGGCGTCATCGAGAGGGCGAGAGCAGTAGCGCCGACGGTTCCTCGGTCGGCGAGCTCGCGGAGGATTCGCAAGCGCGTGGCATCCATACGGTGACGAATATCCATGTAGCAAAACTACATGGATAGTGCATCTATATTCGCTTGTTCTGATGCTTCGTAAGGCTCACGATTAACGCATGACTCCCCGCGACCGTCTCCTCGGCCTGACCGTGATCGTCTTGTGGGGTCTGAACTTCCTGGCCATTCGCGTCGGCCTGGATCATTTCCCGCCGTTCTTCTTCGCAGCGCTGCGGTTTCTGATCATCGCGATTCCGGTGGTCATCTTCGTGCCGCGTCCACAGGTGCCGCTCCGCTGGCTGCTGCTCTACGGATTCGGTTTCGGATTCGGCCAGTTCGTCTTCCTCTTCTGGGCGATGCATTCGGGGATGCCGACGGGCCTTGCATCACTTGTCCTGCAGTCGTCAGCACCGTTCACCGTCCTACTCGGCGCTTTCCTGCTCCGCGAGAAGCTCAGCGTCTGGCAAGTCTCCGGTATCGCCGTCGCCGTTGGCGGGATGTCCTTGATCGGCTGGGACCGCTCGCACCACGCGGCACTGTTGCCCGTCATCCTCACGCTCCTCGGCGGCCTGTCCTGGGCGTTCGGCAATCTCGGCAGCCGCTTGGCCGCGGCGAACACCGTCGGCGAGCCTGCACCGATGCGCTTGATGTTGTGGATGTGTGTCATCCCGCCGTTGCCGATGCTCGCACTGTCAGCCGTGGTCGAGGGCCCCACAGTCGGCTGGCACGCACTCGGCACCGCATTCAGCGCCGACGCCTGGCCGTCGCTGGTCGGGCTGGCCTACATCATTCTGCTCGGCACCATCGCCGGATCCGGGCTCTGGACGATGCTCATGGGCCGCTATCCCGCCGGCATGGTGGCGCCGCTCTCCTTGCTGGTGCCAGTCGTGGGAATCGGCGCGTCCTGGCTGTTCCTGCACGAGGATCCGAGCCCGTTGTCACTGGTCGGGGCGGTCATCGTGATCGCCGGAGCGAGCGCCGCACAGATGAGACGTAAGCCCGCGAACACTGTTTTCTCGGACACACCTGCAGCCTCACCACCGGCGCGACTCGGCGTCTGACGACGCCCTGTGCCAAACTCGGGCCGTGGGAACTGGACTATCGATCACAGCGCGCGGAAAGCTCGCCATGCGAGCTGCCGCAGCAGCATCTTGGGCATCGCAGAAGGCCGGTCGCGGCAAGGGTTCGATGATCGGCGGGCTGATCGCCCTCAAGATCGACCCGACGCTCATGACTCAGCTCGGACGCGGCAAGCGCACCGTCGTGGTCACCGGCACCAACGGCAAGTCGACGACCACGCGTATGACCGCCGCAGCGCTCGCGACACTCGGTAACGTCGCCACGCAGGCCGACGGCGCCAACATGGATGCCGGGATCGTGGCCGCCCTGGCCGCGCGTACCGATGCGACGCTGGCGGCACTCGAGGTCGACGAACTGCACGTCCCCCACGTAGCCGACGCCGTGAACCCGGAAGTGATCGTGCTGCTGAATCTCAGCCGCGATCAGCTCGACCGGGTCGGCGAGATCAACATGATCGAACGGAAACTGCGCGCGTGCGTCAACGCGCATCCGAATGCGGTGATCGTCGCCAACTGCGACGACGTACTGGTCACCTCCGTGGCATACGACGCCACCAACGTCGTGTGGGTTGCTGCCGGCGGCGGTTGGGCCGGCGATTCCGTCAGCTGCCCGCGCACCGGCGAACCCATCGTGTGGGAGGGAAAGCACTGGCGCAGTACCGGTTCCGACTTCGCGCGGCCCGAGCCGACCTGGTGGCTCGACGACGACAATCTCTACGGCCCCGACGGCCTGAAGATTCCGATGACGTTGACCCTCCCCGGAAAAGCCAACCGCGGCAACGCAGCTCAGGCCGTAGCGGCTGCAGCGGCTTTGGGTGCAGATCCGGTCGGGGCAGTTGCCGCCGCATCGACGGTTCAAGAAGTCGCAGGTCGATACAGCACCGTCGAGGTCGGACCGCACTCCGTTCACATGCTGCTCGCGAAGAATCCCGCCGGCTGGCAGGAAGCGTTGTCGATGATCGATCCCACGGTGGACGGTCTGGTCATCGCGGTGAACGGTCAGGTGCCGGACGGCGAGGACCTCTCCTGGCTGTGGGACGTGAAGTTCGAGCACTTCGAAGGTGTCAAGGTAGTGGCCGCCGGTGAACGCGGAACAGATCTGGCAGTTCGCCTCACGTACGCGGGCGTCGAGCACACTCTCGACCCGGACCCGTTGCGCGCCATCGCTTCCTGCCCTCCCGGACGTGTGGAGGTACTGGCGAACTACACGGCCTTCCGTGACCTCAACACTGCCATCGCGAAGGAGTCTCGCAATGTCTGACTCGACAGTTCGCATCGGTCTGGTACTCCCCGACGTCATGGGCACCTACGGCGACGGCGGCAATGCCCTGATCCTGCGTCAGCGTCTGCGGATGCGCGGCTACGACGCCGAAATCGTGGACATCACCCTCAGCGATCCGGTCCCCGATTCGCTCGACGTGTACACGTTGGGTGGCGCCGAGGATTCCGCTCAGCGCCTCGCAACGCGTCACCTCGCGAAATACCCTGGTCTGCAACGCGCCGCCGAGCGTGGCGCACCGGTTCTGGCGATCTGCGCTGCCATTCAGGTGCTCGGCAACTGGTACGAAACCTCCAGCGGCGAACGCGTCGACGGTGTCTCGATGCTCGACGTCACGACCTCGCCGCAGGAGAAGCGTTCCATCGGCGAAGTCATCACGAAGCCGCTGATCGACGGACTCACCGCGCCCCTCTCGGGGTTCGAGAACCATCGCGGCGGAACAACTCTGGGTAGCTCAGCCTCTGGATTCGCACGTGTCACCCATGGTGTCGGAAACGGCGTCGGCGACGGATTCGAAGGCGTCGTGCAGGGTTCGGTGATCGGGACGTACATGCACGGACCCGCTTTGGCTCGCAACCCCGAACTCGCGGACCTCCTGCTCATGCGCGCCTTGGGTGTGAACGAGCTTGAACCCCTGCATCTGCCCGAGGTCGACAAGCTCCGCAAGGAGCGACTCGCGATTCGCTGAGCCAGTGTCGTCCGTTCGGACGACTGTTGGCCGGCCACGTCAGCTCGTAGCCTCGTTCCATGCGTCTTCGTGTGGCGATCTGTATTGCGGCGACTGCGATCATTGCCGTCGGGTGTTCGACGCAGGGCAGTGGCGGGCCCAAAGAAGCAGGCGGGACCCAGCAGGTAAGTGTCACTGCTGATCCAGCTTCAGAAGTGAGCGCAACGGCGCCTACCGTCATCGTGCTGGATGCCTCGGGGTCGATGAAGCAGGACGCTCCCGGTCCTCGAATCGATGCCGCCAAGAACGCGATTCACACTCTCGTCAGTGGCCTCCCAGACGATGCTGCGCTCGGTCTGATCGCGTACGGCACCGCCACGGGTAGCAGCGACGCCGAGAAGGTCGCGGGTTGCCGCGACATCAAGACCGTCGTGCCACTCGGACCACTCGATCGAAATGCATTCGCAGCGGGAATCGACGGGTTGTCCGCGTCGGGATACACGCCGATCCTGTCTGCACTTCAGCAAGCGGCCGCCGCACTCCCCGCCGATGGTGAGCGCACGATCATCCTCGTCTCCGACGGGGAGGACACCTGCTCGACCGAACCTCCGTGTGAGTCCACCGAAGCGATGCCCCACGATCCTGACCTGACCATCCACACCATCGGATTCAAGCTCGACGCCGCTGCGTCCGCCCAGCTGAAGTGCATCGCCGACGCAACCGGGGGCATGGCGATCGACGCTGCCAACGCGGCGCAACTCACCGCACGGCTGGCGGTTGCCTCGGATCCCGAATCCGCACGGGAGCGACTCTCCACCAGCGGCTTCCGCAACCTTCGGATCGGCATGACGGAGGAGGAAACGCGGAAAGCCGCCGGCGACCTTGCGCCGGTATCGAAGACCGGAACAGTGGTCGTCCAATGGCAGGACTGCGAATTGACCTTCACCGACGGCGTTCTCGTCGAAATCGCGCCCCGCACCGGCGCTGCCACACTGGACGGACTGACCGTCGGCCAGAAGATGCAGCGCGCCGCCGAACTTTACGGTCCCTTCACTGCCACAACCAATTCCGATGGGGAATCGGTCGCAGTCTTTCCGGCCGACACCGAAGCGGGAACCGGCTATCGAATCACCTTCACACCCGAAGGCAAGAAGGCGGATGAGGGAACGATCACCCGCATAGTCCTCTGCCGATGCTTGCCTGCGACTGCGGGATCATCGGCAGGCGGTACCCCGACCGAGATCGTGAATCTTGTTGCCGTCGACGGTTCCGGCAAACCCACATCCGGTTGGAGCGTCCAAACACCGGCCATGAAGATCAGCGAGTGCTACGCAGCATCACAGTCGGCTGTCACGCCGGGAGTCATCACCTGCGGAATCACCGCTGACGGCGCGGACGCGTGTTGGGTCGGCCCGGAGCCCGATTCGATTCTCTGCCTGCAATTTCCCTGGGGAACAGAACTGATCACCGCTCGAGGCGTGGACGGCGTCGAGGCCTATCCGCCGCCCGCCGACCCGACCCCCTTCGGGCTCGAACTCGAGAACGGCCTTCTCTGCCGCGTCCGGCACGGCGGTTCGTGGCCCTCTCCCGAATCGAACCCAAGCCTGGCGGGCGCCTACTCCTGCCGAGGGCAAGGGACGGATACCCCCATCGTGTGGTCCGAAAGCAGCTATCCGATAGATCGTTCCGAAGATCGGTGGACCGTGCTGGTCGGACCGTCGAAGGGACCACTGGAAACCGTCGCCGTCACCAAGGCGATATTCCTTGCCGCCGAATGAGCGCTCAGACGGTTTCGGATTTGCCCTCGGTCAGAATCAGTTCCACGGCCAACAGCGCGGCGCAGGCCAGTCCCGCGACCAGTTCGGGCACCGCGGTGTAGGTACCACCGAGCACGACGACTATCGCGACCGAGAACGGCACGAGGGTGCGTACCGAGGAGTCGTGTAGTCGAATGTGGATGAACCACAAGGCGGCAAGGATGACCGCGACCGGAACGGTGACGGCAGCACCCGTCACCAACGCGCTGCCGTCACCGTGATGAGTCCAGAAGTCGACGCGCGAGGCCAACCCCGCACCGATGGCGGCAGCGGCGGCGAAGATGAAGTAGTGACCGAACCCCCAGACGAAGGGTGAGACGTTGTCACCGCCGATCACTTCGCCTGCATTGCGTTGGAAGTACAACCACCACAGGCTGAAGACAATCAGAATGCCGCCGATCACGACGTAGGTGACCTGCGCTGCCGGATGCTCACCGTCCACGGCGTCCTGAATCGCGATGGTGGTCGAAAGGATCGTCTCGCCCAGAACGATGATGAAGAACAACGAGTACCGCTCCGCGATGTGATGCGGGTGCCACGGCGTCATGCCCGGCTTCTCCGACCAGATCGGTACCGCGAATTCGCACAGAACCAACACCAGGAACGTCGGGACGTAAACGGCGGACGGCACGAAGTAGAAACCGATCCAACCGATCTGGACCAACACGATTCCGAGAGCGTATCGACGCGCCGTGAGCGCATGTTCGGGGTCGTTCCGCGAGACCCTGAGCCATTGGATGACCAGGGCTATTCGCATGATGACGTAGCCGACGATGATCAGCAGGGCGTCGTCGTTGAAGAAGCGGACGATGCCGGCTGCAAGGACCAGCGATCCGAGGATCTGGAAGATGGTCAGCAGCCGGGCGATTCCGTCGTCGTTGTCGTACGCCGAGGTGAACCACGTGAAATTCAGCCACGTCCACCAGATCGCGAAGAAAGCCATCGCGAAGTGCCCGACGCCCGAAGCCGCATGCCCTTCGCTGATCGCGTGGTGCAGACCGGTGGCCGCTTGAGCGACCGCCACGACGAAGCAGAGATCGGTGAGCAGTTCGAGCGGCGTCGCCACCCGGTGCGGCTCGTGCGGGTCCCGCGGAACCAACGGCCTGATGAACGAACTAGTGCGATTCACGAAGGGCAGAGTAGCGCGATGATTGCCGACGCGCTGCCCGTGACTGGAACCTGTCGTCTCAGATATTCACGCCGACGCCCCGATCTGGGCTCGGATCTCCAACTGATCGGCGAGTTCGGCGCCTATCGCCCCCGCGCTCCCCAAAGTGAAGGCGATCTGCCGTCCCCACAGGAAATAGCGGTGAATCGGATAGTCGACATCCGCGCCGATTCCGCCGTGCATGTGCTGGGTCGCGTGCACCACGCGCAAACCGCCGCGCGACGCCCACCATTTGGCGACCAGCGCAGCCGCTTCCGCTTCACTCTCGACTCCGCTGTCCATCAGCCAGGCAGCGCGGTGGGTGGTCAATCTTGTGCTCTCGGTGTCGAGGTACGCGTCGGCGGCCCGGACGGCAACTGCCTGGTTGGTCGAGAGTGGACGTCCGAATTGCACTCGCTCGGAGGTGTATTTCGCCGTCATCGCCAGCGCTTCCTCGCAGACGCCGGTAGCCAGGGCCGCCAGAGCGACCCGCGCACGTCGTAACGTCCAGTCTCGAACCACCGCGCCGTCCGCGGGAAGTGCGTCAGCTGCAGTAACCGCAACCCCGTCGAACTGCACAGCGCTGTTGCTCTCGCGGTTCGTCACCGCAAGCGGTGTACGCACCAGCGCGTCCCGGTCCGTCGGCACGATCATCACGGTGACACTGCCGTCCGGCATCGTCACCGGAACCACCAGTGCGGCAGCGAACTCGGCGGCCGGTACGGAGTCGACGTGGCCCGACAGAACCCAGCCGTCAGGAGCCGGCTCGGCGCGAACTGCCGTCTCGGCGTTGTAACCGGTGTCGAAGGCGCCGGTGACGATCACCGAGCCGTCGAGCAGTCCCGGAAGCCACGACGCTTTCTGCTCCGTACTGCCGAACTCGGCAATCGGCAGCGCTGCCGTCGAAATCACCGACCAGAGCGGCACCTGGGCGACCCGGCGGCCTTGTTGTTCGAGCACCGCTGCCAGGCCTAGCATTCCGAGTCCCGCTCCCCCGACTTCCTCTGGCAGAGGAATTCCCAGAACGTCGGAGTCGGCGAGGAGCTTCCACAGTTCGGCGTCGAAACCGCCGGCGCCCTCCACTTCCCGCAGGCGGTCCACTCCGGACTTCGCCGAGAAGATCGATTCACTCAGATCCCGCACCGCGGACAAGTTGTCGTCGAATTCGAATTCCATGTCAGCTCTTTTCGTTCTGTGCAGCGGGTCGGCGACGCGCAGCAAGCGCCATGCCCAGACATTTTGCGGCGACGATTTCACGCATCACTTCGTTGGTACCACCGCCGAAGGTGTTGTTCTGGGCGCGTCGACCCAGGTTCTCGACCCGCCCTTCCAGTACCGCTCCGGGTGTGCCGGGGCGCAGTAAGCCCTTGGCGCCCAGCACTTCCTGCAGCATGCCGTACGCACTGACGACGGCTTCGGTACCGAAGATCTTGGCCGCGGCCGAATCCCCGCCGCCCAAGGTGTTGGCGGCGACGTCCGCCACCAGTCGCAGGTTCATCAGGTCGGCAGCACTGAGCAGCGCGTAGACTTCCGCCAATTTCTCACGTACCCAGTCGATGTCGTAGACGTGGCCGTCACCGGCGGGTTCGGTCTTTGCCCATTCGACCACCTCGGCAAAGAGCTCGTTGGCTATACCACCGCGTGCCGCCAGGGCAACACGTTCGTGGTTGAGCTGGTTGGTGATGAGCTTCCACCCTTGATTGAGCTCACCGACGACATTGGTGATCGGCACCCGAACATCTTCGTAATAGGTTGCCGAAGTGCTGATTCCGCCCACGGTGTGAATTTCGGTGACCGAGAACCCCGGCGAGCTGGTCGGTACCAGGACCACGGAAATGCCCTGATGCGTCGGCGCGTCGGGATCGGTGCGAACGGCAAGCCAGACCCAGTCGGCAAACACACCGGCGCTGGTGAAGATCTTGTTGCCGTTGATGACAAGCTCGTCACCCTCGATGCGGGCGCGTGTTTCGAGTGCCGCGAGGTCGGTGCCCGCATTGGGTTCGGTGTAGCCGATGGCAAAGATCAACTCGCCCGCCAGGATCGGACGCAGGAAGAAGTCCTTCTGAGCTTGCGTCCCGTGCTTGATCAGAGCGGGTCCGACGGTGTTCAGCGTGACCAGCGACAGCGGCGCATTGGCGCGAATCACCTCGTCGTAGAACACGTACAGAGCTTCGGGGTTCTCGCCCCGACCGCCGAATTCCTCCGGCCACCCCAAGCCCAGCCAACCGTCTTTACCCATTCGGCGCAGAATGCGATCGAAGACGGGGCCGCCTTCGGTCTGATCCACGAGAGCACGGCGGTCTTCGTCGTTGATGATCTCCGCGAAGTACGCCCGCAATTCCTTGCGCAGAGTCTTCGACTCCTCCGACAAATCCAAGTACATGGTGAAACTCCTAAGATCTACGAACGCGGCAGGCCGAGTACGCGCTGCGCGATGACGTTGAGTTGAATTTCGACGGTTCCGCCGCCGAACAGAATCGAGGGAAGTCCGATGTGGTCTATCGCGTAATTCGCCGACGGGTCGACAACGGCGGCACGAGGTCCGAGCAGTCGCAACAGATCCCGCGAGCCCTCACGCTGCGCCAGGGCGTTGTACACCTTCGACACGCTGATCTCGGAGCCCGGTTCCTGACCCGCCAGTCGCGCCGACACCCCGCGTAGATTCATCGCGGACAGTGCCAACTCACGAGAGATACTGCGGCCGAGGCCCTCCACTGCGTCTTCGCGAGGGCAGTCGTGGCTCGCGTCGGCGATAACCTGACGGAACAGCCGACTCGAACCGTGGTGCAGCGTGCTGCCCATACTCAGGCGTTCGTTGGACAGCGTTGTCGCAGCAAGCTTCCACCCTTGCCCCGGCTCCGCCACCAGGCAGTCGTCCGGGACGAAGACGTCGTCGAGGAATACCTCGTTGAACTCCGACTTACCGGTGGCTTGTTTCAGCGGACGTACGTCGATACCTTTCGAGGTCATGTCGACCAGGAAGTACGACAGCCCACGATGTTTCGGAGCGTCGGCGTCGGAACGCGCCAGGCATACTCCCCAATCGGCCTCGTGCGCGCCCGAGTTCCACACTTTCTGACCCGACAGGACCCAGCCACCGTCGACCTTGCGCGCTTTCGTGCTCAGACCGGCCAGGTCTGATCCCGCGCCCGGCTCACTGAACAGCTGGCACCAGATGATGTCGGCGCGCAGCGAAGGCTCGACGAACCTGTCCTGCTGCTCGGCGTTGCCGTGTTCGAGAATCGTGGGCAGCACCCATTCCCCGATCACCGTGGACGGTTGAGCCCAACCTCGCATCGCGAATTCGTGTGCGATGACGGCCTGTTCTCTCGGTCCTGCTCCCAGCCCGTACGGCGCCCGATAGTGCGGGGCTACCAGTTTGGCGTCGGCAAATCGGGCGCGTCGAGCGCTCCCCTTGGCCGGCGCCCAACTGGCGCTGGTGGTTCCGTCGTCGGGCAGCAGCGCAACCTCGTCCAGAACCCTGCGAACCTGCTCTCGTAGTTCAGGCAGCATGTCCGGGTCTACAAAGGAGAAATCCCGTTCCGAATCGGCAGACCGGTCTCCCAACGTGTGTGCCCACTTCACCTCGGAACCCGCCACCGCAGCGATACTGATTGCCCGGCGCCAGTACAGATGCGCGTCATGCTCCCAAGTGAATCCGATTCCGCCGAGCAACGTGACACATTCGAGGGCGTTCTCGATGCCGACGGGCAAAGCGGCCAACGCAGCTTGAGCCGAGACAAGTCTCTGCTGATCCTCGCCGTGCTCTTCGGACCGAGCTGCGTCCCACGCTGCGGCACAGGCAATCTCGGAGCGGACCAGCATCATGGCCGCCTTGTGCTGAACTGCCTGGAAGCTTCCGACCGGACGGCCGAACTGCTGCCGGGACTTCACGTAGTCGACCGCGGTGCGTAGCGCCCACCCGGCGATACCGCTCGCCTCCGCAGCCAACACCGTGTTGACGATCAGTTCGACTCGGTGCGCCTGGAGACCCTCGACGATCAGCCCAGCGTCGACCTTGTGATCGGTCAACGTCAGCGTCCCGATCGAGCGTGTCAGATCCACTCCGTCTTCGACCTCCACCGCAGCGGAAGACGACTGCTCGAGCCGGAACCACAACTCGCCGTCTTCGCTGTTCGCTTGCACGAGAACGACATCGGCTCCGGGTAGACCTAGAGCCGGGTCGGCAGAACCGCTCACGGTCCACCCTGCATCGCTGCGAGCCGCGCGCAATCCCACGCCGGTGCAGACTGCTCCGGTTGCGCCGGTGGCCAATTCGATCAGCATTGATTCCGCAGCCGGGCCGGCAGCTTTCGCGAGGATCCCACTGGCGATGACCGTCGGAACGTACGGCCCCGGGTAAAGCGCATCACCCAATTGCTCGACTACCACCGCCAGTTCGGCAAGCCCTGCCCCGTCACCGCCGTACTGCTCCGGCAGGTGCACTGCGTGCAGTCCCTGACGGACCAATCCATCCCACGAGTCCGGCCGATCACCGGCGGCGTACCGCTTGACGTTGCTCCGCGTATCGGCGATTCCACCGAAGCGGTTCGCGAATGCGGCTACCGCTTCCGCCAGGTCACGGTGATCTTCGAGCAGGGGCAGTGCCATGGCAGGTTCCTCAATCTTCGGTTCTTGTCAGATGCGTTCGAGAATCAGGCAGGTTGTTGCGGCGGACGCGCAGATCGCGATCAGTGCGATGGACTTGTCCCGACGCTCCAGTTCGTCGATGACATTGGCCAACAGTCTGATTCCGGTTGCACCGGCCGGGTGGCCCAGCGCGATTGCACCACCGTTGACGTTCAGCAATTCGGGATCGACGCCGTGAACCTGCGCGAACGACATCGGTACCGAAGCAAATGCCTCGTTGACCTCGAACAGGTCGATGTCGTCGATCGTCAGACCGGTGCGGCCGAGCACGATGTTTGCCGCGTCCACGGGACCGTCGAGCATGAACTCGATGTCTCCGCCAATGACGCACTGCGCCAATATCTTTGCCCGCGGCCGCACCCCGAGCATCCTGGCTCGATCCTCGGACATCAGCAGAGCGGCACTCGCACCGTCCGAGACCTGCGAAGACGTTCCAGCGGTGTGCAATCCGCCCTCTTGAACGGTCCGCAGTTTCGCGAGTCCTTCGAGACTCGATTCGCGCAGACCCTGATCCCGATGAACCGGAGCGTCAGAGCCCGGAGCGACCACATCGATGATGTGCGAGTCGAAGCGTCCTGCCTCCCATGCTGCTGCGGCTCGCTGCTGCGAGCGCAGCCCGAAGGAGTCGAGATCCTCGCGGCTGAAACCGCGCTTGACAGCAATCCGATCCGCTGCGGTGTACTGGTCGACGGTATCGAGTGACCACGACTCCGGACGTGGTGTTCCGAGGCCGGTACCCACCTTGTAGGTGAGTGGTGCCCGCGACATCAGTTCCACACCGCACGCCACACCCACGTCGACTGCACCGATGGCAATCTGCCCGGCAATCAACTGCACCGATTGCTGCGCGGTTCCGCACTGCGCGTCGATCGTGGTGCAGCCCGCTTCCAACGGAAGGCCCGCATGCATCCAGGACGTACGCACGATGTTTCCGAACTGCTCACCGAGAGGCGTCACACAGCCGCCGATGACCTGGTCGACCGCGCCAGGATCCACGCCCACCCGATCCAGCACGCCTTTCTGCGCATAACCCAACAGTTCCGCCGCGTGGACTCCGGACAGCCAACCCTCACGCTTGCCGAACGGCGTTCGTGCTGCGTCAACGATGACGGGCTTCATGCCAACTCCTCGGTTCGTAATGCTGGGTTCTCCGGTAATGCTGCGCCGTCCAGACCACGCACGGTCAGGGACCACTCGTCGATCAGGTCCAAGCTGACGCTCGAGCGCGCGGTGAACTCGGTGTCGCAATCACACAGCGCTGTGACCGCTTCCACCATTTCTTCCATAGATTCGACCTGATCCGGCCGGATAGTCTCACCGACCAGGACTCTGGCGCCCTCACTGAGCACCGCTGCCCGCGGTTGAACCGTGTTGACGCGAACCCCCTGGCCGTAGAGTTCCACGCCCATGCCGTTGCTCATCCTGTTGAGCGCTGCTTTGGACGCGCCGTACACGGTCATGGCAGTTCCCGGTTCGACCCACGTGAACGGCGGGCCATGCCACGGCTTGACGGTGCCACTGGACACGTTCACGATCCAGCCGTATCCGTTTGCCACCATCCCCGGCACCACGGCTTGCATCAGATCGAGCGGTGCATGGACATTTGCCTCGAACATCAACCGTCGCCGCCGCAGTGGGTAATCCGAGAGCGGCTGATAGATCGCCGCTGCCGCGTTGTTCACCCGGATGTCGATCGTCCCGCCAAGCTTCTCGATCGCCAGCGGCACAACGGTGTCGCGCTGCTGCTCGTCCGTCAGATCTGCGACAACTATCTCGACTTTGTTTCCGTACTTGGCAATTCGAGCCGCAGTCTCTTCGAGACTGCCCGGCAGGGTTGCGTGTGCACCGAGCGTCCGGGCCACGAGAGCGACGTCAGCGCCTTCCGCTGCCAGCCTCTCTGCGACGCCTGCACCGATTCCGCGGCTGGAACCGGTGACAAGCGCTCGGCGTCCTTCGAAGCGATCGGTCATGCTACTTCCACTTCGCGGCGAAGCGATTGATGCTCTCCGCAATCCGAGCAACTTCGTCGTCACGCAAACCGTGGCTCATGCCGAGTGTCATGCCGCGGGCAAAAACTGCGTCCGCTTCCGGCAAACCTTCGGCCGGCTGGCGAAATTCGATGTTGTTCATCATGGGGTGACGAGTGACGTTGCCGCTCCACACGGTTCGGGTGTCGATGCCGTCGGCCTCGATGGCTTCCTGCAGGTCGCTGCGCGTGAAGGGGGCGTTCTCGTTGATCATCACCGGGTAACACAGCCACGCCGTGTCGAGACCGTCGAGTTCTACCGGCGTCGTGAAGAATTCAGGATGGGCGCCGTATGCCGCCGAGAAGGCCGCAAATGTTGCCTTACGCGTCTTGTAGTTCTGTTCCAGCTTGTCGAGCTGCACGACGCCGTAAGCTGCGCCAAGTTCGGAGGGCTCGAAGTTCCACGACATGAGCTCGAAGATGAAGTCGTTGTCGTAGTCGACGCCGTCGAGTTCTTCACGGAAGACTCGGCCGGACTTGGTACTGCCGAACAGGTTCGGCTCGCTACGACGGCCCCAGCGGCGAAGCAGCAACGCCTTGTCACGGCTGGCTTCGTCGTCGACGCACACCATTCCACCGGTTCCCGCGCACGTGATGATGTGTGCCATCGAGAAACTGGTGACGACGATGTCCGCCCGAGACCCGGTGGGAGTACCGCGGAGCGTGGCGCCGATCGCGTCACACGAATCCTCGATCACTTTGAGTCCATGGCGATCAGCGATATCACGAATGACGTCCCAGTCCGGGCAGTTGCCGGCGAGGTTCGGCATCAGGATGGCACCGGTCTTCTCGGTGACCATTGCCTCGATCTTGGTGACGTCGACGTTGAACGTGTTGGGTTCCACGTCCACGAACACCGGCACCAGACCGGCACGCACGATCGGTGCGATGTCGGTGGAGAACGTCAACGGCGACGTGATGATCTCACTGCCGGCAGGCAGTCCGAGCAGCTCGACTGCCAAGTACAAACCCGAGGATCCCGAGTTGCACATGACGCCGAACTTCTTGCCGGCCAAGGCCGCGATACGTTCTTCCATCTCGAAGACGTTCTTGCCGATGCGCAATCCTTGATGCCCGCTGCGCAAGACGTCGACAACAGCCTGTATTTCTTCCTCGCCGTGGGTGGCCCTGGCGTAGGTGATCCGCTCGCTCATCTTGTTCCTGCTTTCTCGAATAGGCGGCAGATTCAGCGATCTGCCGAGAGGACGAGCGCACTGTGCGGGACGGGAGAGCCGCCGGTCACGAGCACGTTGTCCAGAGTTTTGGTCGGTTGATTGGTGGAGGTGCCGCGGATCAGGCGAACACCTTCGGCAATACCGTTGACGCCGTGGATGTATCCCTCACCGAGTTGACCGCCGTGGGTGTTGATCGGCAGGCGACCGTCCAGCTCGAGATTGCCGTCGGAGATGAAGTCTTTTGCCTCGCCCCGACCGCAGAATCCGTACTCCTCGAGTTGAAGCAGAACCATCGGGGTGAAAGCGTCGTAGAGAATTGCGGCATCGATGTCGTCCGGCCCGATACCGGCCTGGTCCCACAGTTGGCGCGCCACGAGTTCGACTTCCGGCATGCTGTCGATGTCGTCTCGGTAGTAGCTGCTCATCGAAATCTGTTGCGGACCTACACCTTGCGCAGCGCCACTGATGACCGCAGGTTTGTGCGGCAGGTCGCGGGCGCGCTCCGCACTGACGATCACCAGCGCCTGTCCGCCGTCACTTTCCTGGCAGCAGTCGAGCAGGCGGATGGGATCGGCGATCATGCGTGAGTTCTGATGGTCCTCGATAGTGATCGGGCGTTCGTAGAACCAGGCCTTGGGGTTGTTCGCCGCATGCTTGCGTGAGAGGACCGAGATCTGGCCGAAGTCGGCGCTTGTTGCCCCGTACTTGTGCATGTACAGCTTGGCGAGGAAGGCTTCCTGCTGCGCCGGGGTCAGAAGCCCGTACGGGTTGATCCAGTTCCGATACTCCTGGTCCGTCGACGCGTTGTACGCAAAAGGTGGCGGGCCGGCGCCGAATCGGTGACCTGATCTTTCGTTGAAGGCACGGTAGACGACCACAACGTCGGCAACTCCGCTGGAGACGGCAAGCGCTGCTTGTTGAACCGGTGCGCAGGCACCGCCGCCGCCGTGTGGAATTCGACTGAAGAACGTCAATTCCGGGATCCCGAGGGCGCGTGCGACCGCAATCTCAGGATTGTTCTCCATGGTGAACAGCGCAAATCCGTTCACCTCTTCTGCCTCGATGTGAGCGTCGTCGAGTGCGGCGATCACGGATTCGCACGCCAACTGCCATTCGCTGCGGCCGGAGTTCTTGGAGAACTCGGTGGCGCCGATTCCGGCGATGGCTGCTTGCCTCGAAAATCCTCGTGTCATGCGATTACCCTTTCCACCGGTTCGAGAGTCACGTCGGCCGTCACGTGTGTTCCGCGGGCGTTTTTCCCGAGAACCGTCACGGTGAGCGCCCGGCCGTCTGTGGCGGTGACCTTGCCGGTGAATGTCATGGTGTCTCCGGGGAAGTTCGGAACACCAAGCCGTAGTGATGTTTTGACGATCCGTGACGCCGGACCGGACCAGTCGGTGATGTAGCGGTCGATGAGCCCGTTGGTGGTGTTGATACTCATGAAGATGTCGGGAGTTCCGCGATCCCGTGCCTTGCCCGGATCGTGATGCACGTCCTCGAAATCCTGAGAAGAGATCGCGGTGGCGACGATCAGCGTTCGATCCAACGGCAATTCGAGGCTGGGGAGGACCGAACCCACTTCGCAGTCAATCAGTTTCGTCATTGCACCGAACCCCGTCGCCTCAGTTGCGGCAGCATCTCGCCGTGAGCGTGCTCGGAGAAGGTCACTTCGAGTTCCATGCCGAATTCGAGTTCCTCGTGATCGATCCCCGCGATGTCGGCAACCAGACGCGTGCCTTCTTCGAGATCGACGAGTCCGACGGCGAGTGGGTACTCGAAAGCAGGATCCTTCGGGTGATGGATGACCGTGAAGCTGTGCAACGTGCATCGCCGCGTGGATTCGACTGTGTCCCAACTGAACGAGCGGCATTCCGGGCAGGCGGGCG
Organism: Rhodococcus qingshengii JCM 15477; assembly: GCF_023221595.1. NCBI lineage: Bacteria > Bacillati > Actinomycetota > Actinomycetes > Mycobacteriales > Nocardiaceae > Rhodococcus > Rhodococcus qingshengii. The sequence goes on along the minus strand of NZ_CP096563.1, from coordinate 465,298 downwards.
CTGGCGGGTGGCGCAGAGTCTTGCAATCCGCACACCGTTGGATCTCGAGGCGACCCTCTTTGGCCGCGGAGAAGAAGAAATCGTTGTCGTCGGTGACGGTGAGTCTCGGCACCGCGGTGTGGCGGGAGCCAGTCTCGCTCATGCGATTACCTCCTGGGCTTCGGGCTTGGTATCTGTCTGGGCATCTGGTTTGAATCTGAGCAGTCGAAAGCGCTCTTCGACCAGCGTCTTTCCGTCCTGGTCCACGTACTTCTTGAACAGAGTGATGAAGCACCCGTGACCGAGAGCCGTCTGTTTGAACGGCGAGATCGCTTCGATGGTGAAATGCGCGGTGACGTGGTCACCGGGGCTCAGCTCCGCGCAATACTCCTGCTCGACGTTGGTCGCGACAACGGAGGTGTATCCGGCCTCGTCCAACAGCGCCAGCAGTCGTGAATAGGCGAAGTCCTCGGAGACTCCGTCGGCACGAAGTTGCTGGACCTGCCGATAACGTCGGTAACCCGCCATCACCCAGGTCGAGATCATGGCGGGCGGACAGACGACGTCTCGACGACCGGTACTGCGGGCGGCCTCTGCGTCGACGTAGATCGAGTTGCGGTCGTCGTGCGCCTCGACCCAGTTGCGGATCATCGCCTCGTTGACGGCGTAGCGGGCGACGCGGGGTGGTTCTGCCTCTGTGCCGATGAAATTCGGAAACTGCGTCTGCAGGCTCTGCACTGAAATCCTCCGTGAACGAAAGTTGAGCAAGCGCTTGATTTTGAAGCTAGCATAGGAATCCGGAAGTGGAAACACGCGATCTCACCGACGAATTGGTTCGAGCCGGAGCTATCAGGCAGGATTGCGCTACGTTCGACGCCGGCAGCCCGGCACCCCCGAAACCCTGCCCTGAGCAGGACCGACAACCAGTGGAGATTTCAGTGGCATCACCAGATCGTCGGGAGAAGATCCTGGAGAGCTCAGCCGAGCTGTTCGCCAGGAAGGGTGTCGCCACCACGACCGTTCGCGAGATCGGCGACGCCGCCGGTGTGTTCTCGGGCAGCCTCTACCACTACTTCAAGTCGAAGAATGCGATAGTTGCCGAGCTCATGCGCGGCTTCATCACCGACATTCAGCTCCGCTTCGATCAGGTGGAGAAGACGGCAAACGACCCCGAGGAAGTCCTGCGCGGCTTGATCCGCGAGACGCTGGTCGTCATCGAACTACACCCGCACCCGACGGCGATCTACCAGAACGATCGGGCTTATCTTCGCGACAACGATCTCCTGCAATCCGTCGACGGGCCTTCCCGCCAAGTCCGCGAGCATTGGATGAAAGCGATTGCCGAAGGCGTCGATCAGGGAATCTTCCGCAAAGACGTGGCACCGGAAATTTTCTATCGATCGGTACGAGACACCTTGTGGTCGACAACGCATTGGCCGGATCGCCAGAAGTACACCACCGACGAGTTCGCGGATCTGATGATCACGCTCTTCCTCTCGGGATTCAGGGTCGCCTGACCAGATCCGGCAAATCCAGATGTTTCGGGGTTCGTCCCTGCGGCAACAGGATCGACACCGCGAACACGACCACCGCGCAGCCCGCGCACACCAGGTAGGCGACGGAGAATCCGGTCCACGACGTGGAATGTTCCGAACCGCTGATCACGAATGCAGCGAGAATGGTTGCCACCGTCGCACTGCAGATCGTGCTTCCGGACGTCCGCAGAAGTGAGTTCACCCCGTTGGCAGCCGCCAGTCGCTGACGAGGTACGGCAACCAGAATCAGCAGCGAGAGCGTGCTGTACACGATGGCAGTCCCGACCGCTGTGATACCCAGTGCTGCAACCACTCCCCACAGCGGCTTACCGGCAACGGCGTGAATCCCGTACCCGCCGGCGAGGAACACGGCACCGGTCAACATCGCGGTCCGTGAACCGAAGCGGTCGGTGATACGCACCGCAACCGGTGAGAACAGCACCATCGCGATACTCGCCGGAATCTGGCAGAGCGCTGCCGCGATGATCGACAGGCCGTACCCGGCACCCGGCCCCTTCATCCCCTGCAGCAGTTGTGTCGTGATCAGCGTGTTCCCGAAAAACGCGAACCCGACCAGCAGAGCCGCCAGATGCGGGATCAACACCGCACGTTTCACGAGAGCACGGACGTCGACCAGCGGATTGACGTTGCGCCGCTGTTGAATTACCCAGAGCGTGAACAGCACCGCCGACGCGGCCAGCATGGAGATCACCGCTCCACTGGTCCACCCCCAACTCGACCCCTGAGTGATCGGCACAAGCAGAGCAATCATCGCGGCGCTCAGACCAACCGCCCCGACGCCGTCGAATCTTCCCGACGGATTCGGCTCGGACTCTCGAATGAACAGCACCGCAGCAAGAGTCACGGACAGCCCGATGGCGGTGGTTACCCAGAACAGGACGTGCCAGTTCGAGTACTGCGCGATCATCGCGGAAAACGGTATGCCCAAAGCGGTTCCGACGCCGAGCGTCGAACTCATCATGGCCACTGCGCCGTTGACCTTGTTGCGTGGCAATTCGTCACGGAGCATGGAGATTCCGATGGGGATGACTGCCGACCCGGCCCCCTGCAACGCTCTCGCGAAGATGAGGACAGCGATGTCCGACGACAGCGCACACAACATCGAGCCGAGAGTCATCATCGAGAAAGCAACCAGAAGCATCTTCTTCTTGCCGAACATGTCGGCGAGTCGACCGAAGATGGGAGTGACGACAGCGCCGACCAGCAGCGTGACGGTCACCAGCCAGGACACGGCCGTGCGTCCAGCGCCGGTGAAGTGCGGCAACTCCGGCAGCAGTGGAACGATGACCGTCTGCAGAACAGCCTGGAACACTGCGGCGGCGACAACGATGGGGAACAGGAAGCGGGAGCGCGGCTGCGCGAGTCCCGCATCGGAGGTGGTGACTGCAGGCGTGCCCGGCGGACGGTCGAGCGTCGTCACCCCACACCGCCTGTTCTCACTAGGTAAATATCCGTTCACCTACAATAGGTGAACGGATATTTACCTAGCAAGAATTGTGACGCCGCTCACCCGTCGAGCAGCTTTTGCACCAGCGGTGCGTACAGCGCAACCACCTCGTCCTGGGTGCCGGTGGCATGGCCGGCCATCATCCGTCGGCGCATGATCGCCACTCCGACCACCATCGACATCGCCAGTTCCGCGCGCAATCTCGCGTCGGGGCCGGACAGGCGAGCGGCGAGGGTGTCGATCATCTGCGTCGAATAGTTCTCGCGCAGCTTGCGGTTGCTCTCTTCACTGACGCCGCTCATGAACAACAAGCTCATGGACAGCGGCTTGTACGACTCCAACGGCTTGGTGAACAGCGAGACCATGCGCTCGCCGAGCGAGTCGTTCGGGGCATCGAAGACCGTGACCGCCGCTGCCCGGAAGTCGACCAACTCGTCGTACAACTGCTCTTTGGAACCGAAGTACTTGATGATCAGAGGCGCGCTGACGCCTGCGTCTTCGGCGATGTCCTTGAGCGTGATTTCGCGGTACGGCCGAGTCGCGAATGCTTTCCCGGCCGACGCGATGATCTGCGCACGCGTCTGCTCGGACGTACGACGCACCTGCTGACCTTGCTCCGTGCCGCTCATCAAGCGTTCCGCGACAATTCACGACGGCCGGACAATGCCCGACCCAGCGTCAACTCGTCTGCGAATTCGAGATCGCCACCCATCGGAAGACCCGAAGCCAACCGAGACACCGTCAGCCCCGGAATGTCTCGCATCATGCGAACGAGATAGGTAGCTGTCGCCTCACCCTCCGTGTTGGGGTCGGTGGCGATGATGACCTCGGACACGTCGACGCCGTCCTCCTGATTTGCGATGCGAGCCAACAACTCCCGGATACGCAACTGGTCAGGCCCGATCCCCGAGAGCGGATTGAGCGCACCGCCGAGCACGTGATAGCGACCCTTGAACTCACGGGTGCGCTCGACGGCCTGAACGTCCTTCGGTTCCTCCACGACGCAGATCACCGTGCGATCGCGACGTGCGTCGGCGCAGATGCGGCACTTCTCCTGATCGGAGACAGTTCCGCACACCGTGCAGAACTGAACGCCGTCACGGATGCGCTGCAATGCATTTTTCAAACGGTCGATCTCGGGAGGCTCCACGGAGAGCAGGTGAAAAGCGATGCGTTGAGCGCTCTTCGGCCCGACTCCGGGAAGCTTCCCGAGTTCGTCGATCAGATCCTGAACCGGACCTTCGTACACGCGTTCTCGTTTCTAGAAGCCGGGGAGACCGGGAAGGCCTCCGCCGAGTCCGCCGGCCAACGGGCCGAGCTTCTCAGCAGCGACTTCCTGTGCCTTACGCGAAGCGTCCTCGATCGCGCCGATCACCAGATCCTGCAGCGTCTCGACATCTTCGGGGTCGACGACCTTGGGATCGATCTGCAGACCGACAACCTCGCCGGTGCCCTTGACCGTGGCGACAACCAGTCCGCCACCGGCCTGACCGGTCACTTCGGCCTGAGCCATTTCCTGCTGCGCCGCCATCAATTGCTGCTGCATCTGCTGAGCCTGAGCCAACAGAGCAGACATGTCGGGTGCTCCACCTGGTTGCACGAGCGGTCCTTTCTACAGAGTTATCCCCACCAGCGTAGTCGGTGCGCGCTACCGTGAGCGGGTGCGCCGGAACCAGTCAGACACCGTAAAACCATCAAGAGGGTCAAACATGGCATCACGTGTGTTCCGCTCCACTGCCCTGATCGCCGTGGTCGGGGCCGGGCTTCTGAGCGCTGCGTGCACGATTCCGACCGAGACTGCCGAGGCCACGACTTCGGTCGAGGTGTCTCCGCTGAGCACTGTCGCCGCTGACGTCCCCGCTGCGCTCACCGGCAAGGTCGTCTTCCTCGATCCCGGGCACAGCGGGGCGAACGACGACAGCATCAACACCCAGGTCCCCACGGGCCGCGGCGGCACCAAGAACTGCCAGACCACCGGCACCAACACCGATGCCGGGTTCCCCGAGCACACCTTCAACTGGGAAGTCGCGAGCCTGGTCAAGAGCGAACTCGAAGGCCAAGGCGCCACAGTGGTCCTGAGTCGACCGGACGACATCAGCGTCGGATCTTGCGTCGACGCACGTGCCGAAGCCGCCAATTCCTCCGGCGCCGACGTAGTGGTGAGCATTCACGCGGACGGCGCAGCAGCCGGAGCCGAGGGCTTCCACGTCTGCTACTCCGCGCCCCCGCTGAACACGGTGCAGGCCGGCCCGTCCGTCGCCTTTGCCGAAACCATGCGCGACTCACTCGTCACCGCCGGGCTCACCCCGTCGACCTACATCGGTGACGACGGGCTGGCACCACGCGCCGATCTGACGGGACTCAATCTGTCGCAGCGGCCGTCGATTCTGGTCGAACTCGGCAACATGCGAAATGCCGACGAGGCAGCGCGCATGACGAGCCCGGACGGTCAGCAGGAATATGCGTCCGCCGTCACCAGCGGAGTCACCGCCTTCCTCACAACCCCCTGACCTGTCTTCTGTGGAGAAATTCCACTTGTCCACAGGTATGTCGGCACCGCCGAGGTAGCCCGCTCACCTGGATACGGTTCTGCCATGGGGCCGATACTTCAGGTAGATTTCGCTGCTCTGCAGCAACTTTCAGCTGATCTGTCTCGAATTGCGGATCAGATCTCGGGGATCGATTCCGCCGGCCCGATTTTCGAAGCCGCGGCGGCCCTGAACTCGTCCGCTGTCGCGGCTGTGTCGACTGGGAATGCCGGCATCATCGCCGACGCGTACCGGCACCTGGCTACGCAATTGGGACTCATGGCGTCGGGAACCGCTGCCGCAGCACGTCTGTACGACGCTGCCGAGGGCGAAGTGGTGTCCGAACTGCGCGGAGCCTACTGATGCAGCCCACCGTCTCTCAGCTTCGAACGTGGTCACCGGAGAAATTGCGCACAAGCGCTTCGGAACTGATCGACATCGACCGGCAGATCGAAGTCCTCGGCAATGACGCCGGACGCAGCATCGACGCCGTCCGCGAATTCTGGCAGGGACAAGCGTCGAGCGCAGCCGCAGTGCAGTGGTCTGGCATCTCGCTTTCCTCGTCGCGGCTGTCGATTGCAGTTCGCGTAGTTGCGGATCTGTATGCCGGAGCGTCCAATACGATCGGTGCGGCGCGAAAATCAGTTCTGGACCTGGTCGAGGAGGCGACTCTCGAACACGGCTTGACGGTGTCAGACAGTGGAGCGGTATCGGCACCTGAGACGAAGCAGCCGTGGAATCTGGCCGACGCCATGCAAGATTCCGAAAACGACACGGCTGCAAAGGTTTTTCAGCAGAAGATCTCCACTGCATTGACGGCACTCGACGACGAAGACAACCGGGCCGCGACTGCTCTGGGTGCGGCATTCCGAGAGATCGGATCACTCCTTGGCAATCAGCCTGATCGCCTCGACCGCACTGTCCTCGACATCCTCGACGGGAGGTCGACACTCCCCGGGACACCCACGGAGCTACACCGACTCTGGGAATCGCTCACGCCCAACGAGAAAGACGCGTTGGCGAGGTGGGATCCGTCCATCGGTAGCCGGGACGGCCTTCCCGCTCTGGACCGGGACTACTACAACCGGCGGTACCTCTCTGCGCTCGAGCAGTTACCGGATCGAACGGTAGCTGCCGGATACACGGCCGTGCGCGGCGAACTTCGACCGGACACGTTCCTTCTCTCGGTCACGGATGGGCATGCCGTCGTGGCAGTCGGTAATCCCGATGCCGCCGGCAACGTCGCAACACTGGTTCCCGGAACCGGCTCCGGGCTGTCGGGCGTCGGCGGAGACCTGCAACGAACCAAGGCCATGTACGACGCGACGGTCAGGGCGGCGCCAACGGAAGCCACATCAGTGATCCTGTGGTCCGGATACGACGCTCCCCCAGGCATTCCCGACGCAGCCTCGGATCGGTACGCCAACTCCGCAGCGCCGAGGCTCGACAGCTTCCAGGACGGGTTACGAACCTCGCATGACGGCCCGCCTTCGCACAACGTGGTGATCGGTCATTCCTACGGCAGCACCGTCGTCGGTGCCGCGACTACCCGTGGCGCTTCTCTCGACGTCGATGAACTGGTTTTTGTCGCAAGCCCCGGCGTCGATGCCGAGCGCGTGAACGAACTGAGCCTGGACGGCGTCGACTCCGCCGAGATGGCTCACCATGTTCATTCGACGACGGCCTTCTGGGATCCGGTCCAATTGATCCCCAAGATCCTCGGAGTCCACGGGTTCGACCCGTCGGATCCGGAATTCGGCGCGCAGGTATTCACCGGATCTCCCGGGGAGCCTGGGTTCGGAGTTCACAGCGATTACTGGGAAAGCGGAAACCCCGCACTCACCGAATTGGGGCGGATCATTACCGGCCCGTGAAAGAAAGCGCCGTACCGGTGAAGGTACGACGCCATCTCGGTGATGCAGGATCGGTTAGACGAGTTCGCGCTTGAGGTTGTCCAGGACCTGGGCCTGGATGCGCTGCAGACCCTTCGGAGCGAACGTGCGCTCGAAGAAGCCGCCGATACCGGTGGCACCCTGCCACTGGGTGAGCGTCGTCACCGTCGTTCCGGTGCCGTTGGGGGCAACGGTCCAGGTGGTGACGAGGCTGGAGTTCGCGTCCTTCTCGGTGATGACGTTGCCGTCGACCGTCACTGTCGCCTTGACGTTGCGCGAGCGCTTTTCCGTCGCCTTGAGCGTCCACTGCGCGACGGTTCCGTCACCCTGGCCACCTTCGACGACCTTGTAGTCGAGGTACTGCTCGGACAGGATTCGCGGGCGAACCGTCTCGTAGTCCGAGAGCGCCGCGAGCACCTTGTCGGGTGCTGCTGTGACGACTGTCGAACTCATTGCATTGACCTGACCCATATGCCCTACGTCTCCTTGCTCGACCAACGCGGCTCGATACCGCGAATGACTACCCGAATCCGCACCTCGAACTGCGCAGATATTCCTTTCCATACTGCCTGCTGCGCCCGGGTATCTCGACCATCTACCCATTCCGTGTGAGCTGGTTCACCACTCGGAGCATTTACCGAGTTCGATTGCAACAACTCGATCAAATTCGGGCATTAATACCCCTCCGGATAGCTTGCACACGCAACTACCGATAGCGTCAGGGTGTGACTCTCTCGTTCAATGGGGTAGTTCAGAAGTTAGATCGAATCCGGACAAAGCAAGGCCCGGGTTCCGATGCTGCGCGTGAAATGGGGTTCGAGCAGCACAGAGAAGGCGTCGAACGCCTACTCGCGTCATACCGCGCCATTCCCGCCGATGCTTCTGTACGCCTGGCAAAGAAGACATCCAATCTGTTCCGCGCTCGCGCCAAGACGTCGGCCCCCGGCCTCGACGTCAGCGGTCTGGCAGGTGTCATCGCCGTCGATGCGCAGGCGCGCACAGCCGACGTCGCCGGCATGTGCACGTACGAGGACCTCGTCGACGCGACGCTGCCCTACGGGCTGGCGCCCCTGGTCGTGCCTCAACTCAAGACCATCACCCTGGGCGGTGCGGTGACCGGCCTGGGCATCGAGTCCACCTCGTTCCGCAACGGCCTGCCGCACGAGTCGGTACTCGAAATCGACGTACTGACCGGAAGCGGCGAGATCATCACCGCAACACCGGACGGCGAACACGCCGAACTGTTCTTCGGTTTCCCCAATTCCTACGGCACCCTTGGCTATTCGACGCGATTGAAGATCGCACTCGAACCCGTCAAGAAGTACGTCGCCTTGCGCCACGTGCGCTTCGATTCGTTGAAGAAACTCGAAGAAACGATGGATCGCATCGTCACCGAACGCGAGTACGACGGGATCGCCGTCGACTATCTCGACGGGGTGGTCTTCACCGATTCCGAGAGCTACCTCACACTCGGCGTGCAAACCGACGAGGAAGGCCCGGTCAGCGATTACACCGACCAGGACATCTTCTACCGGTCGATCCAGCATTCGTCACTCACCCAGCCCAAGACGGATCGCTTGACCATTCGCGACTACCTGTGGCGCTGGGACACCGACTGGTTCTGGTGCTCACGAGCTTTCGGTGCACAGAACCCGAAGATCCGGCGCTTCTGGCCCAAGCAGTACCTGCGCAGCAGCTTCTACTGGAAGCTGATCGCCCTCGACCACAAGTACGACATCGGAGATCGCCTCGAAAAGCGCAAGGGCAAGCCCCCGCGCGAACGCGTCGTCCAGGACGTCGAGGTACCCATCGAACGAACCGCGGACTTCGTCTCGTGGTTCCTCGAGGAAATCCCGATCGAACCACTGTGGTTGTGCCCGTTGCGTCTTCGTGAGCCAAGCCCGGCCGCCGCTTCTGCATCACGGCCGTGGCCCCTCTACCCCCTCGAACCCAAGCGCACCTACGTCAACATCGGCTTCTGGTCTTCGGTGCCGATCGTTCCCGGTGAGCGCGAGGGGGCAGCAAATCGACTGATCGAAGAAAAGGTCAGCGATTTCGACGGACACAAATCGCTCTACTCCGACTCCTACTACTCGAAGGAAGACTTCGAGGAGCTGTACTACGGCGGCGACCGGTACATCGGACTCAAGGAACGCTACGACCCGAAATCCCGTTTATTGGATCTATTCTCTAAGGCGGTGCAACGTAAATGACCACGTTCAAAGACTCCAAAAGCCAGGACAAGCTCTCTATTGCCGAGATTCTCGAGACGCTTTCCGACGGCATGCTGCCGCTTCGATTCACCGCGTACGACGGCAGCACCGCCGGCCCCGAAGATGCCGACTACGGACTGCACCTCAAGTCGACTCGCGGAACCACTTATCTCGCAACAGCTCCCGGCGACCTCGGCATGGCCCGCGCGTACGTCTCCGGCGATCTCGAAGCCGAGGGTGTCCACCCCGGTGATCCGTACGAGATCCTGCGCATCATGGGTGACGAACTCCACCTCAAGCGCCCGTCCGCACTGACGCTCGCCAGCATCACGCGCTCCCTGGGCTGGGATCTGTTGCGGCCCATCGCCCCGCCGCCCCAGGAACATCTCCCTCGCTGGCGTCGCGTCGCAGAAGGACTGCGTCACTCCAAGACTCGTGACGCCGAAGTCATCCATCACCACTACGACGTCTCCAACACCTTCTACGAGTACGTCCTCGGCCCGTCCATGACGTACACCTGTGCCGCTTACGACAATGCGGAACAGACGCTCGAAGAAGCCCAGGAGAACAAGTACCGCCTGGTGTTCGAGAAGCTCGGACTCCAGAAGGGTGATCGACTTCTCGACATCGGCTGCGGCTGGGGCTCGATGGTCCGCTACGCGGCCAGGCGCGGCGTCAAGGTGATCGGCGTGACTCTCTCTCGCGAGCAAGCGGATTGGGCACAGAAGGCCATCGAGGACGAGGGCCTCGCCGATCTCGCCCAGGTCCGTTTCTCCGACTACCGCGACGTGGCCGAGACCGGATTCGACGCAGTGTCCTCCATCGGCCTGACCGAGCACATCGGCGTCGGAAACTACCCGGCGTACTTCGAGTTCCTCAAGGGCAAGCTGCGTGAGGGTGGGCGTCTGCTCAACCACTGCATCACCCGTCCGGACAACCGAAGCAGCGCCAAGGCAGGCGGATTCATCGACCGGTACGTCTTCCCCGACGGGGAGCTCACCGGTTCGGGTCGCATCATCTCCGAGATCCAGAACGTCGGCCTCGAGGTGCGTCACGAAGAGAACCTTCGCGAGCACTACGCACTGACGCTCGCCGGATGGTGCCAGAATCTCGTCGACAACTGGGACGCCTGCGTCGCCGAGGTCGGCGAAGGAACCGCCCGCGTCTGGGGCCTGTACATGGCCGGCTCACGACTCGGGTTCGAGCGCAATGTCGTTCAGCTGCACCAGGTTCTGGCCGTGAAGCTCGGCCCCAAGGGTGAGGCGCATGTGCCGCTTCGCCCGTGGTGGAAGGCCTAGGGGCAAAGCCCCTGTGCGCCTTTTTGGTAGTCGGCACTACCAAAAAGGCGCACAGGTGCCGCAGGCACCCGACTGCGTCCTCACCCAGCCTCCGCGCCGCAAGACCGTCTCCACTTCATGTGCAACCTGGCACGGGGTCTTCATCACCTCGTCGAATCCGTAGACCAACCGCGGACGACCTGCCAGCTCTGCCGCATTGTCACGGCGGCGATCACGAAATGCCACTTCTGCCATGGAATGCGCCCACCGACCGTCGAGACGCACGATCAGCGGCACACCGAATTCGCTGTAGTCGCAATCCTCGTACAACGTGCGACCGTCGACGCGAACCGGTGACTGGCGTCTGGCCGACGGCAACCCGTGCGCCTGCTCCACGTCGACCGCATAGTGGTATTCGAGCGTTGACTGCACCCCGTCTGCCAGGAGTCGTACCGCATCGGAAAGCGCACCCTTGAATCGATGTGGTGTTCGTTCGTCAATCCGACGACGCACATCGTTCAACGGAATTCGCGCATTTGTCACTGTGGTGATGAGTGAAACGTAGGCGCTTCGCGCTGTGGATTCGGCGGTCGCAAGATCAATCGCGGTATCCGCCCGCGACGTTCGAGGTATGACTGACGGCACGCCGATGTATCGGTGGGCTCGGGAGCGGTGGACGACTACCCCGGGGTGAACCACGCCACCCACTCTGACAAGTGCACCCGACGTTCGCGCTGGAACTCGGCGGATTGTCGCGGACTGACAGCGAGCGGACTTGCCGTAGGGCACGGTGACATGGACTGGCTTGTCTGCGTCGATGCGACGCATTCCCCATTCCTCAGCTGCAGTGTCGTGGCTCAGAATCGCTTGCGCGCCACCATAAAGCCAAGCGGCGTTCAAGATCATTTCTCTGGTGAGCGGGCCAGCGGTCACTGCATACACGCCTTGTAGAACGCGCTGCCATTCGCCGCGGTCCAGAAAGTTCCGCAGCATCCCTCGGTTGTATCCGAATGACGAGAGTTGCTGTTGCCGTACCAGACCGGATTGCGCATCGAGAATCCGGAGAAACTCGCTTCCACCATGAGACGTAGTCATGGCACCAAGCGTCAGGCCGAACTCCGACAGGACTGACGTGAAATTCGCTGTCGGAGTTCGTCTGTGGATAACTCACCAGCTGGGGATGAACCCCTGTGCGCCTTTTTGGTAGCCGTAACTACCAAAAAGGCGCACGGGGGCTATGCCCCTAGCGAAGCCGGCGGGGTGAACCGCGGGCCGTACTGCGCAGCGAGTTCCTTTGCACGAGCGACGAAGCCGGCCGTGCCGCCCTCGTAACCGACGATGAACTGGTGAACGCCACCGGTCCAGGCCGGGAATCCGATGCCCATGATGGAGCCGATGTTGGCGTCCGCCGTGGTGATCAGGACGTTCTCGTCGAAGCACTTCTGCGTCTCGATCGCCTCGATGAACAGCATGCGGTCGATGAGGTCCTGGATCGGGGCGTCGGAGGTTCCGGAGTTGAAGTTCTCGCGGAGTCCGGACCACAGGCCGGTGCGCTTGCCCTCGGCGTAATCGTAGAAGCCGGCTCCACCGAGCTTGCCCTTACGATCGAACTTCTCGACGAGGGTGTTGATGACCTCGCCGGCCGGATCTGCCGGCAGTTCCTTGCCTTCGGCCTTGGCGGCGTCGGCAGATTCCTTGCGGATCTTCTGCATGAGGGTGAGGTTGAGCTCATCCGAAAGCTGAAGCGGCGCAGCCGGGTAACCGGCCTGCATACCGGCCTGCTCGATGGTGGCAGGCTCGACGCCCTCGGCGAGCATGCCGATGGCCTCGTTGATGAAGGTGCCGATGACACGCGAGGTGAAGAAGCCACGCGAGTCGTTGACCACGATCGGCGTCTTGCGGATCGCCTGGACGTAGTCGAACACGCGAGCCAGAGTCTCGTCGGAGGTCTTCTCACCGCGGATGATCTCCACCAGCGGCATCTTGTCGACGGGCGAGAAGAAGTGGATGCCGATGAAGTCTTCCTGACGCTTCACGCCGGTGGCGAGACCCGTGATGGGCAGCGTCGAGGTGTTCGAGCCCAGCAGTGCCTTGGGATCGACGATGTCCTCGATCTCCTGGAACACCTTGTGCTTGAGTTCCTGGCTCTCGAAAACTGCTTCGATGACGAAGTCGACGCCGGCGAAATCTGCCGGGTCAGCCGTCGGGGTGATCTTGGCGAGGAGTGCGTCGGACTTCTCCTGCGTGGTCTTGCCGCGCGAGAGCGCCTTGGCCTCAATGCCTTCGGAGTACGCCTTGCCCTTGTTCGCAGCCTCGATGGTGACGTCCTTGAGCACGACGTCGAAGCCTGCCTTGGCGGAGACGTACGCGATGCCCGCGCCCATCATGCCCGCGCCGAGGACACCGACCTTCTTGATGGTGGACTTCTCGATGCCTGCCGGACGTGAACCGCCGCCGTTGATCGACTGCAGGTCGAAGAAGAACGCCTGGATCATGTTCTTCGCGACGCGGCCGGTCACCAGCGAGGTGAAGTAGCGAGCCTCGATGAGCAGCGCGTTGTCGATGTCGACCTGCGAACCCTCGACGGCTGCGGCCATGATGGCGCGCGGAGCCGGCATCGGAGCGCCCTTGAGCTGCTTACGCAGGTTCGCGGGGAACGCCGGAAGGTTGGCAGCGAATGCCGGAGTGGACGGAGTTCCGCCAGGGATCTTGTAGCCCTTGACATCCCACGGCTGAACGCCGCCTTCGGGGTTGGCCTTGATCCATGCCTTCGCAGCCGGAACCAGCTCCTCTACCGAGCCGACGACCTCGTCGATGAGGCCGACTTCCTTGGCCTGAACGGGTCCACGCTGCTGCCCCTGGAGCAGGACGCCCATGAGCGCGTTCTGCAGGCCGAGCATCCGCACGGTACGCACGACGCCGCCGCCGCCGGGCAGCAGGCCGAGGGTGACCTCGGGCAGGCCGATCTTGACTCCCTTGACGTCTGCCGCGATGCGGTGGTGGGTCGCGAGAGCGATCTCGAGGCCGCCGCCGAGTGCCGCGCCGTTGATGGCGGCGACGACCGGCTTGCCGAGAGTTTCGAGGCGACGCAGGTCTGCCTTGATCTCGACGCTGTGGTTGTAGATCTCCTCGGCCTGCTCGGGGCCGACCTTGATCATGTTCTTGAGGTCGCCACCGGCGAAGAAGGTCTTCTTGCCGGAAGTGATGACGGCACCGGTGATGGAGTCCTTCTCGGCGACCAGACGGTCGACGGTGGCCTTCATCGACGCGATGTACGCGTCGTTCATGGTGTTTGCGCCCTGGTTGGGATCGTTGATGGTGAGCACGACGATGCCGTCGGCGTCCTGGTCCCAGTTGATGATGTTCTGATCAGTCACTTTGCTTGACTCCTGGTAAGCCTCGTTGGAAGGACGGACGCCGCGTCAGACGCGCTCGATGATGGTGGCAACGCCCATACCGCCGCCGATGCACAGGGTGATGAGGGCGCGCTTGCCGCCACGACGCTCGAGCTCGTCGACCATCGTTCCGGTGATCATCGCGCCGGTTGCACCGAGTGGGTGACCCATGGCGATCGCGCCACCGTTGACGTTGAGCTTCTCGTCCGGGATGTTCAGGTCCTTCTGGAACTTCAGGACGACGGAAGCGAATGCCTCGTTGATCTCGAAGAGGTCGATGTCGTCGACCGTCAGGCCGGCAGCTGCCAGAACCTTCTTCGACGCCGGCGTCGGGCCGGTGAGCATGATGGTGGAGTCGGCGCCGCTGGTGGCGGTGGCGACGACGCGAGCGCGCGGCGTCAGACCCATGTCCTTGCCGGCCTGCTCGCTACCGACGAGCACGAGGGCAGCGCCGTCGACGATCCCCGAGCTGTTGCCGCCGTGGTGAACGTGGTTGATCTTCTCGACCCAGTGGTACTTCTGCAGCGACACGGCGTCGAATCCGCCGATTTCACCGATCACACCGAACGCGGGAGCCAAGCCGGCGAGGTTCTCTGCCGTGGTGCCCGGACGCATGTGCTCGTCGTTGTCGAGGATGGTGATGCCGTTGATGTCCTTGACCGGCACTACCGACTTGGCGAAGTATCCGCCGGTCCACGCCTTGGCGGCGAGGTCCTGCGAGCGCACGGCGTATGCGTCGACGTCGTCACGCGAGAAGCCCTCGATGGTGGCGATGAGGTCTGCGCCGACGCCCTGCGGCACGAAGTAGTTGTCGTAGTTGGTGGCGGGGTCGAGTGCCCACGGTCCACCGTCGGATCCCATCGGAACGCGGGACATCGACTCGACGCCACCGGCGATCACCAGTTCGTCCCAGCCGGACCGAACCTTCTGAGCAGCCATGTTCACGGCCTCGAGGCCGGAAGCGCAAAAACGGTTGAGCTGAACGCCGCCGACGGTGTCGGGCAGTCCCGCATCGTTGACTGCAACGCGGGCGATGTCCATTCCCTGATCGCCAACGGGGGTGACGACGCCCAGGATGAGGTCGGAGATCCGGTCCTCGTCGAGGTCGGGAAAGCGCACGCGCAGTTCCTGGATCAGACCCGTGACCAGCGAGATCGGCTTGACCGAGTGCAACGACCCGGTCTTCTTGCCGCGGCCTCGCGGGGTACGGATGGCTTCATAAATGAATGCCTCTGTGGTCACTGTGAGGTGTTCCTTCCGTGTAATTCGTCGAACCGGTCTGCAGATCGTCCGCGCCACCTTCGGTGGTGGCGCATGGCCGAGGTACAGACCTCAGCCCTTTCACTGTAGAACGTGTTCCAAATTCATGGGAAGGACCGAAGCGATCCTGCTAGGTGACCGAGGTGATCAGGTGCGCGAACGCCTGCCCGCTTCGGTTCATTTCGGGTGCGCCCCCGGAAGCACTCACGGCACGATGCGATACGGCAACATCATGTCGTGATCTTCGTGATCGAGTAGATGGCAATGCCACACATATCCCTGGAGTCGACCAGAATCAGCCATATCGTGGCGCCCGCCGCCCGTCATCCCACCGCCCGTCATCCCACTGCCCGTCATCCCACCGCTCGGAAGACGATCGAACATCGCGTCGGGATCGAAACCCAGCTCATCCGCGGTGGGGAATCGCACGATGATCCGGGTGACGGTGCCGCCGTCCACCCTGACGGTGTCCTTCATTCCCGCTTCCCACGGCGCCGGCGCGATCATCGGCCCCGCCTCGAACCCTTCGGGCGACGGAGTCCACTTGTTGCCGATCACCGGCTGCGGATGTCGGATCAAGTACTCCAGCGTCCGCATCGGTGTTCTGCCGAGAATCCGGAAATTCACCAGGTGCAGGTGTATCGGATGCGGGTCCGGCGTGGTGTTGACGATGTTCCACTGCTCGACGGTGCCTTGCCGCGGCCTCTCGACGTCCGTGGTGCTGATCGTCAGGTTGTTCAGCGTAATCTGAGCCGGTGGATTCCGCAGTTCCAGTTGCTGGCTCACCGTCACCGTGCGAATTACCGTCGGCTGCTCCAACGGGGCGAGAACGTCACGTTGCCGGCGCCCACCGCGCAGTTGCGACGGAACACCACCGGTGAATCCGCGCCTGGCGTCACCGCGGAACCGGCAGAACAGCGGCATAGTCACTTCACCGATGACAGCGGCGGGTAGCGGGGGCGCCTCGTCGTTGCGAAGCTCCACCGTCGATCCCTCCGACAGTCCGGTGAAATCGACGAGGAGGTCGTACCGCTCCCCCGGTGCGCAGCGGAAGGCATTGACCGCGACGGGTGCGTCGAGCATTCCGGCGTCGTTGCCGATGACCCAGAACGTCATCATGTTCGAGAAGTGAAGATTCCACACACTTGCCGACGACGCATTGACGATGCGGAGGCGGTAAAGGCCCCGAGCCACGGACAGTTCCGGCCACACCTTGCCGTTGACCAAGCCGACGTCGCCCACCGCGCCGCCTTCCCACGATCCTTCCGGGATCAAGATGGTGGATCGGCCGTTCTGGGCGCCTGTCGGCGTGAAGATCTTCTCCTGCAGGATCAACGGGATCTCGAATTCCTCGGCCGGCAACCCCAACGGATTTCCCAGTTCGCCGGTGTCGAATTCATCCCTGATCAGATAGTTGCCGATCAGACCGGCGTAGACGTTGAGCCGGGTGATGCCCATCGCATGATCGTGATACCAGAGGTGGGCGGCTTCCTGACCGTGCAAAAAGTGATGCATCGCAGCCTGTCCCGGCATCACCAGCAGCTCCGGATGGCCGTCGCTCTCAGGTGAAGTGACTCCCCCGTGCAAGTGCAACGACGTCGGCGGGTGCGCACGAAAGTCGGCCTGCATTCCGTGCAGCGTCATATCCATGTCCGCTGCCAACGGATGTCCGGTCAGATCGTTCTCGAACGTCAACATGATCGGCTCGCCGGAATGCGCCTCGACGGTAGGGCCCAGATAACCGCCACCGATCTCTCCGCTGCGGTACGACAGTGCTGGGGACGGGGGAAAATCCCGATGAAAGGCATGTTGCCCCACTTGCGCTGTCAGTGTGATCTCGTTTCCGGAAAGCGTTGACAACGAATGTAGTTCGTCACAGAACGGCTCGAACTCCGGCGAATGAAAAATCAACGGAGACTCGATATCCACACTCCCCGCCGGAGCAGCACCTGCCTTTGCACCCAAAGCAACAGCCGCTGTGCCGACTACCGACCCTTTCAGAACCGATCTTCTGGAAACCCCGATACCCATACATTCCCCTCCCCATCGAAACGGGTTGCGTTCTCCCACAAGGAAAACGCAACCCGTCTCTCCACTTCGATCTCGGAAAATCCCCCGTCTACTTTCCGTCGATCGCCTCCAGCACCGAATCGATCAGCGACTGTGGAAGTTTCGACGGCGGAGAGATTTCCAGTTCTCCCGGAGCGCCCGGCATCGTCCAGACAGTTCTGTGCCGAGCGATCGCGAGCTTCTCCCGTGATCCGTCCTCGTTGACCTTGAAGTACTCGAACTCGAGGTCGATCCCCCTCTCGTAGAGGGCAGACAAGGACATCGTGACCAGGACGTCGTCGAACGGCATGACCTCGCGCAGATGCTCAACCCTGGTGTGCACACAACGAAGTTCCCCGAGAGCGCCTCTGGCCGCCATGGCCTCACGCTGAGAACGGACCAGGAACTTGTCCCGAACCCTCGACTGCCAGATGTAATAGTTGCCGAAGTAGATGTTGCCCACGACGTTTCCGTCCTGCAACGTCGTCGAGAACACCTCGGATTCGAGCAGGTACGGATTGCGCGGCACCATCGGAGCCGAGCGGATCACGGAACCACGATCGACGTTCTTCGGTTCGGTGGGAACAGCGATGTTCTTCGTCCCCGTCGGAATCGTCATCGGCTCGATGAAATCGTGGAAGTACTGCGGCATCGGCCGTGCCGCCACCACACCGTGGGAGAGGATTTCCACCCACGTCGTCTGCATCGCACTCCACCCGATGTGAGTGCGCGTCTCGCCGTCGACCCGGCACCATTCGACATGCAGATTGGTGGTTGCCCGATCCGGACCGGTGAGCTCGGTGATCCAGATCGTCCCCTCGACAATGTCGTCGGTGTACAGGTTCGCATCGATGAACACCTCGGAGTTGTTGGTCACCATGCCCCAACGACCCGTCGCCATGTCCTCCACGATCTGCTTCGAGATCGGTCCGGTTCCCCTCTCTCGCAAAGCGCCCAACCACAGCGCGAAGCTCGCGAACCCCACTGATCCACCGACGTTGCACGCGTCCCGGAACCCGACGGGGAACCGGATCGACACCGCCGGATAGCCGCTCCGGGCCACCACATGCACGTCGGAGCCGTAGGCCATCGGATCGAACTGCGCGAGAGACTTCGCCGACAACGGGCCGGAGTCGAACTGTGGTGCCGGGTCCTGCGCCGGTTCTTCCGCATCCTCCTCATGAGTCACAAACGCGAGAATCCGCTCCTCGTTGTCGGTCAACAGAGCTGGAAAAGTAAGAACCACCACGCTTCCGTCTGCGCCGCCGCGGAAGGTCACTGCGTCGTCCTCCCTGGCGCCCATCGCCAGAGAAACCGACATCTGCCCCGTGGCCTTTCGGATCGCCTCGGCCGCCGCCCACAGCCTGGTTCCCGCACGATCGAGTGATTCGCCGCCCGCGATCAACTCGTCCAGCAGCGGAATCCGCGCCGAACCCAGAAGCGCCTTCCACTGCATGACGGTTCGGGAGCGAATCGGTTCGATGTCACATCCCTGAGGCCAGTCGCCGGCCGAACTGAGTGACTTACTGCCGTCGTGCGAGAGCGAGACATCCACAGAGGGTGGAATATCACCGACGACGACGGGCTTTCCGGTTTCCTGCCATTCGATGGCAAAGGCATTACTCATTTGATCACCACATCCTCATCGAGATGAATGTTCACGGCCGCCTCGGCGATCGGTTTCTCCTGCTCGTGGCGTTCCGACTTGGTCAACTCGTGAATCCCCGGGGTATGCGCGACCACAACCCGCGGGCTCTTCACTCCCAACGCCCGGCTGTGTTGCGCGAGCTTGTCGAGAATGATCTGTGCGTCGCGCGCAGTCGGATCCGCGATTTCCTCAGCCGTAGGACGGCTTTCGTCGTGGGAGAGAATCTGGGAGCGATATCCCTCGAGCTGCATCACCACTCGTCCGTCCTTCACCACCGCCACGTCGGCTTGCATGTGGGTCTCGGTCTGCACCTTGTCGTAGGCGTACGCGGTGAACGAACGAGCCTCGAATCGTCCGTCGTACATGTCGATTCGCGCAATGTTGACCGGAAGGCAGATCTCCCGCGGAACCATGATCTGGCCCGATTGGAGCAGGGAATCGAGGAAGTAGGGATCACCGAGGAGGTGCTGCTTACGGTCGGCTCGCGAAATAGCGCTGAAGAGGATGTGCTCGGAATCGAGGCTCGAGATCTCTTCGAGTCGGCGGAAATCGCCCTCCTGGAACAGCAACCACGAGTAGAGATCGTCCAACGGATCGATGTCGAGCACCGGTCGCGGCAACTCCTTCTCGAACTCCGGCAGTGTTTCGTCCAGTCCGAAGATGAAGTCGGCCGAGAAATGGGGCCGCCCGTACCCGGTCCGTTCGGTGCCGATCGTGACATGCACCCGCGTTCCTGCGGCATCACGATCCTGCTCCACGACGCTTGCCTTGATCTCGACTCTGGTGCCCTCGACGGTGTCGACGACGATCGGTCGATCCAGTTTGATGTCGTCGATGCGGACGCGGCCCAGAGTCACGCGTCCGGTGACATAGGCCGCCGCCTGCGACATCGCCTCGAGCCCGAACACCGTCGGAAGCAGCGCCGATCCCTTCCAGACATGGTCGAGGACAAAAGGATCTGCCGAGGTGGACAACGTCGTCCGGGTAACCAGTTCTACCTGCGGCTCGCAGGTCACCACTTGGTCGATGTAGCGCGACACCGCCGGCAGAGCCGGTGCTGCCGGCGCCCAGGTGTCCAGACCGCCGAGTCGACTGGTCACGACGATACGACTCGCCTCGGGTCCGCTGTCGACCAGGCGAAGGAAATGATCCACTCCCGCAGCCGTCGAAATCGGCATGACACCCATCTTCGCGAGGTGGTTGACACTGCCCATGCGGGCGCCCATGCCGGTCTCCCCCCACACGCTGTACGCGAGCGAGAACGTCCGAGTCTTCGGGTGCCCGGCGGCATACCGCACCACCATTTCGTCGAGAAGCTCGTTTCCGTATGCATACCAACTGTTTCCGGGCATACCTGTGAATCCGATGATGGAAGAGAAGCCCACGAACAGCTTCAGGTCACGATCAGCGAGCGCTTCGACGAAGTTGGCTGCGCCCAGGACCTTAGGTGCAACCTCCTTGAAAGCCGCAGCGCTGTCGACTCTCTCGAACCGCCGCGGAACATTCGCCCCCGCACCGTGGACAAACCCGGTGATCGGCCCAACCTCGACCTCGATCTGGGCGACGACGCCGGCCACCGCCGCAGCATCCGTGACGTTGCAGCGATAGTAGTGAGCGCTCAAACCGGCAGACGTGAAGTCCGCAAGAGTGGAAGCGATTTCGTCACCCGCTTGTCGCTGAGAGCTTCCGATCAGCACTAGTTCGGCGCCTGTCTTTCGGCCGAGAGCCAGAGCGCATTGCGCCATGATGCCTTTCGCGCCACCGGTCACGACCACTACATCCGAACTCCCCAACCCGCTCTCGCGGACGGTGTAGTCGCTCGAGGCGAGAACCCGCGGTTGCAGTGCCGTGCGTCCCATCTCGGTGTCGTAAGTCGCGAACACATAGGATGCAACCGAATCCAACTCGGAGACGACGGTGGTTGCCACCACCGCGTCCGCAGTCGAGCCGTCGAATCCTATGACGCGGACATCCAGTTCGGGGCGCTCGTGATGCACCGAAGCGGCAAAAGCCGCCGCACTCGGTACCGGCGCCGGATTGCCCAACTCGACATCGGTGAACTGAATCACTGCCAATGTGGTTCGTGCGCCTCCACTTTGCTGCGCCGGAACCATCTTGTACATGTGTTCGATCCCACGGCGCAAGCCGATTTCGGTGACGGAATCATCGGTCACACGCGGCATTACGGCAACCACGTGCTGTGCATTCGCAGGAGCGCCGTCGGAGAATGTGCGAATGTCGACCTGAGCACCACGCCCTCGTAGTTCGGATTCCAACCTTCCGACCAAACCGGCGTCGTCACCGATGACGACAAACGTCGTGTCCGTGAGGTCTCGGACTCCGTGCAACGCTGTCTCGCTCCGAACCTTTTCCAGGGTGTAATCGCGAACCCAGGTGAAGCTGTCGGCTGATAGACCCTTTGCCTTCACCGGCAGCGCCCGCGCAACCGGCTGCTGCTGCCCCGACTTCTCTTTCGCGGATCGATCGAGCACTTCGATCAGTTCACCCAGGCTGACGTTGACGAGTTCGGCCGGATCCAGATCACCCTGAACACCCAATCGCGTTGCCACAGTTGCTATCGCATCGGCAGCCTTGATCGAGTCCATGTTCAGGTCGTCGAGCAGGTGGAGATCCACATCGAGAGACTCCACCGGAAATCCGGTGTCCTCCGCGATTACCTCGAGCAGTATTCGCGACACGTCCGACTGCACCGAACTCGCTGCTGGAACGGCAGAACCGAGATTCGGTGATGCCGCAAGGATCAGCGATGCTGCTTCTCCGATCGTGGCATTGGCCAACTCGGCAGGGTCGAGGTCGACAACCTCGAACTGATGCGCAACCTTCGAAATAGCCTCTGCCGCACTGATCGAGTCGAGATTCAGATCATCGAGCAGACGCAGATCCGTCGTGATCGACTCGGCGGGGAATCCCGTCGTATCGGCGAGGATCCTGATCAGCTCACTTTCGACGGACCCAGCGCCCGCGTCAGCGGGCTCTTCGACTACCGGAGCCGAAACCGGCGAAGGAGCTTTCGCTGCCACGGATTCGTGGCCGTTGGTGACTGCCCGCGAAGTCGGAGCAGATGGAGAAGACGCTCCACTGCCTACATCAGCACGAATCACGTCGACGAGGAAGGTCCCGCGTCGGCTCAGGTAATCGGCCAGCGCCGCAGCCGGATCCCCGCCGGACGTACCAAGTGCGAGCGGTTCGGGAGCAGAGGTAACCGTCAGCTTCGCCTCGGCCAGGTTCTCGATGAACACCTTCTGATCGGCAGGAACGAATTCGCGCACGAACCGGCCGTCGAAAAGTTCGTTCCATCGGACCTGAGCGCCGTGTACGTACATCGCGGCCAGTGCGACATTGAAGTCCTCGTCGCGTCCGGACTTGGACGCAACGGGGAAGCAGCGCACGCCGTCGGTCCCATTGATCGCCTTGGTGAGCCCGGTCAGCACACGGCCGGGACCGACCTCGACGAGCAGGTCCACGTCCTGCGAGATTCCACTTACCGTCTTGACCCAGTCGACCGGTGAGACAACCTGTTTGGTGACCAATTCGCGAAGTGCCAGTGGCGTCTGTACGCGTTTCCCTTCGACGCAGGAATACACGGGGCAAGTCAGCGAATCGACTTGCTCGTCAACGGGCGCAGTGGACTTCAGCTCCCGCTCGGCCTCGTTCATCATCTCGGAGTGGAAAGCATTCGACACGGCAAGCGCCTGAGCCGACACTCCGCGCGTCTTCGCGATGGCAACCACATCGTCGACCGCGTCTTTGGTGCCCGAAACCACGGTCTGTGTAGGCGTATTCAGATTCGCGACGGTCGCGTAACCCTTTGTTTCCGCGATGATCGCCTCAGCCGTCGATCGGTCGCAGGTCAGGCTCGCCATCGCGCCGTTTCCACCACCACTGACAGCCATGGCCGCACCCTTCGCCGCAGCCAAGGTGATCAGCGTCTTCTGGTCGTAAGCTCCTGCCGCGTAGAGCGCGGTCAACTCGCCGAGACTGTGGCCGGCGACAGCACTGGGTGTGACACCCAATCGGCGGAGGTACTCGAACCAGAGCAGCGAAGCCAAAGCGACGGCAGGCTGGGTGAACTGCGTCTGGGCGAGATCCCGCTTCCACTTCGCCAATTCCGCAGCGTCAGCGCTCTTGACCGGGTTCCGCAGAATTCGAGGCGTGATCGCCTCCGCTCCAACTCCCTCCAACCAGCCGTCCGCCTCGGTCGCCAGTTCGCGTGCCCACTCGAAGCGCTCGATCAGCACGCGCGCCATCTCTAGTTGTTGGGATCCCTGTCCCGGGAACAGGAATCCGATGTCGTGGTGGACGGCGTTCGAGATCGAGATCTCGTTGCTCACGACCTTCACCTGACCGGATGCAGGAGCGGAGTTCTCGCAGATCACGGCAAGCTGACGCATGCGTTCGGCCAACTGCGCGGGACGTCCGGCCACCACTGCGGCACGGAAGGGCGCGGTCGGCGAGATCACTCGAGAGAGTTTCGCCGAAAAGTCCAGCAGCTCGGCAACACTCAACGGAACCGCCAGATCTGCAACATCCCGCGCTCGGGTCGCCAAGTCCACCGCGGAATCTGCAGAAAGTACGAAAACCTCGGTGTCCTGATACGACGCCATCATCGTGCGGACGTCTTGCGAGGGTGTCAGCTTGCTGGATGGTGCATCAGCCGATTCGATCGCGACGTGGCAGTTGATACCGCCGAAACCCATGGCTTGCGCACCGGCACGCATCTTCTCGGACGGATCTCTGATCTCACCGTTGACGAGCGGAAAGAGTGCCGGCGCTTCGGTTCCGAACGCCGGGTTCGGGTCGGTGCAACCGGCGAGCGGCGGAAGGATTCGTTGATTGACGGCCATGGTCGCCTTGATCAGCGCAAGGATGCCCGACGCCGCCTTCGTGTGCCCGATCAACGACTTCAGTGACGTCATGCCGATGCTACGAGCCTCGACGGGCCCGTCCGTCTGAGCGGCCTGCTGGACGCCGGCCAGTTCGACGGGGTCTCCGACGGGAGTACCAGTTCCGTGTCCTTCGACGAAGGCAACCTCGCTGGCCGCGAATCCCGCTCGCGAGTATGCGCGACGGATCATCTCGGCCTGAGTTTCGGCGCGGGGCTTGGTGATTCCACCCTTGCCATCGGTGGAGATGCCCCAGCCGCGAATCGTCGCGTACACGTAGTCGCCGTCCGCCCTGGCGTCCTCGAGTCGTTTCAAGGCCACGAATCCGCAACCTTCACCCGGGATGAATCCGCTTCGGCTTGCGTCGTACACGTTCATGTCGCCACGGGTCAGTGCACCCAAACGGGCGAATCCCACCAGTTCCAAAGGATCCAAGCTGACGTCGACTCCCCCTGCCAAGACGAAGTCGGCCGCGCCGGACGCCAGCTTTTCGGCTGCAGTCGCCACCGCGAGCATTCCGGACGCGCACGCACCGTCCACGACGTACCCGCCGCCGTTGAAGTCGAGATAATTGCAGATCCGGCCGGCAATCGTATTCGACAACATGCCGGCGAGAGTGTCTTCACTCGGCTCCACCAATGGGCCCTTGTAGACATCTTCCATCGTCTCGGCGAGAGCATCAGCGACGGAACTGTCCAACTGGCGCGCTTCGGCTGCGACAGCGAGTGCGCGCTTGACGTAAGGCCAACGCAAACGCATCGACCACATCCGGGATTCTTCACCGGTGAGGGAGTTGCCGACGATTGCGGCGCTGCGTCCAGTGGGTACCGATCCTCGGCTGTAGCCCGCGTCCGTCAAAGCCCCGAGTGCTGTTTCCAGAGCCAACCAGTGTGTGAGATCTGTCGACTTGAAGGTCCGCTCCGGTATCCGGCGACCGACCCAGTCGAATTCGAAACCATCCATGAACGCGCCGCGATCGGCGTATGTCTTGTCGACGTCGTCAGGGCTCGCGCTCCAGTAGTCGTCGAGGGACATCCGTGACTCCGGAAACTTTCGGAATTGCATCCGACGCGCGAGGACGTTCTCCCAAAATCCTTGCAGATCATGTGCACCGGGGGACCACATGCTCATCCCGACTATCGCAATCGCAGGATTAGTTGAATCTTCAGTCATCTTACACTTCCTATTTTCGCGCGCATCCACGGGAGACTCAATCGACCGAAGACTAACCACGCCCTCATCGGTGTGTAAAACGCAGATTCACCTCAAGGCATAAACAAATAACAAAGGTCGTTCGTCGCAATGAACGTGTTTCAGCAATTTGACAGCAATCGAGAGTTAGCTGTAACTCGGAGTTACTTATTTGCTTCGCAACCGGTCATGCTCCTGCTTGAACATCCGTACCGGATCCCGGTTTCACGGCCGCCATCTACTCGCGATCGGCAAATATTCAGTTGAATATGCACCGAAATACCGCAATGCCGAACATGTGGCCAATTCGCCGAATGTCCCAAATTGGTCGATCCCCGCAAAACAAACATCCGACAACTATCAATCTGAACATTCGTGACACACCGAAATTTAACAGCAGCACTCGAATGCCCATCAGACAACGAGAACTTCCAGATATTCTTCGGCGACCATCGTCCGAATCGACGTTTCGTTACACCGGAACTGAGCGAACGAATGTGCCAGCAAACCAGCCACATACAATTCAGCTTTGCGAGGCCGAGCCGGTGCGCTTTCGAGACGCGCGCACACAAAGGGAACGGCACTTATAACAATTCGATCACACAGTGGTGCAGCTGGATTCCGACAGCTGTTTCACGCACACGGACCGACTCGGCAACTCAGCTTTCGAGGCGGCGAGCTCCGAGGACGTCCTTGAGGAGTTCCTTTGCAACATCCTCGGGATCACGTCTGGCAGTCGGATCAGCGGGCTCAGCCGCCTCCGCAAACATCTCGTCCTCGTCCTCCGGCGTTGCAGGCGGAGGAGTTGCCTCGTAGTCGACCTCAGGAGCAGGCGCCGGTCCAGGGTCTTCCGGATAGTCGGGGGCCTCGGGCGGCGGAATGTCGTCCGAATCTCCGCGCTGGGGCTGCGGGGCCTTGGGCTGCTGCGCTGCGCGCTCCTGACTGGGCCGTGAGAAGCGGGGCGCAGCGGCAGGGCGGCTCGGAGCTTCTGTCGCCTTGGTTGCGCTCGATACTGTCGGCGCTGTAGGCGCACCTTCTTGATACTCGACTTGCCAAGTGCCACCGAACATTTCGGCAAGGACCTCGCAAATGACCGCCGCGTTGTGCGGTTGCGTCACACGAGCACCCAGGACCGGTGAGCCGTGAGCGATGACAACGACATGTCCACGCACGTCGTGAACCGTCGCAGCGGACAGCATGGCCGGAAGAACCTTGTTTCGTTCACCGACCTTGTTGCGCAAGGTGTTCCACGATTCACGGAGAGTCTCGACTGTGGGGCCTGCCGAGACCGGCGCAGCTTCGGCAACCGCCGGCTCGTCGAACTCGGGCTCGGGCTCGTAGTCGGGTTCCGGCTCGGCAAGCCCGATCAGCTCTTCCGCCTCGACAGAAGCAGTAACCGGTGGTTCAACCACAGGAGCTTCAACTATTGGAGCTTCGGCAACCGGAGCTTCAACCACCGGAGCCTCGGCAACCGGCGGTTCCACGATCTCGACAGTGGGAGTCTCGACGACGGGAACTGCCGCTACCGGAGGTTCGACGACAGGAGCCTCCACAACCGGCGGCGCCGCAGCTGGAGCAGGCGCGGCTGGTTCCGGCCGTGCCTCAGGCTCGGCCTTGCGTTGAGAGGGCCGTTGGAACTTGGAAGCAATCTCCGGTTCGAGCGGCGGCACGGTGGGTGCCGGCGTTGCTGCCGCGCGAGGAGCAGCCGCGACTCCGGCAGCCGGAATACCTTGTTCCAGGCGCTCCAGCCGCTGCAATACAGCTGACTCGGTGTCGGAGGCCGACGGCAGCAGCATTCGCGCGCACATCACTTCGAGCAGCAGCCGCGGCGCCGTCGCACCACGCATTTCGCTGAGTCCGGCATGGACAGTTTCGGCGAAGCGGGTGAGCGTGGCCGGGCCGACTCGTTGAATCTGCTCACGCATCGTGACCAGCTCCGCTTCCGGAGCGTCGACCAATCCTCGTTCGCTGGCGTCGGAAACAGCCTGCATCAAGATGAGATCACGCAGGCGCTCGAGAAGATCGAGCGCGAATCGGCGTGGATCGTGACCGGCGTCCATCACGCGATCGACAGTGCCGAACAACGCGGCCCCGTCACTGGCAGACAGGGCGTCTACTGCTTCGTCGATGAGCGCGACGTCGGTGACTCCGAGAAGAGAGAGAGCGCGCGGATACGTGACACCTTCTTCTCCTGCGCCCGCGAGCAGCTGATCGAGGACACTCAACGAGTCACGAGGGGAACCGCCGCCGGCCTTGATGACCAGTGGATACACCGCAGGCTCGACCGGTACGCCCTCCTGGGCGCAGATCTTTTCCAGGAGTCCGCGCATGGTCGACGGCGCCAACAGGCGGAACGGGTAATGGTGTGTACGCGAACGGATGGTCGGGAGAACCTTTTCCGGTTCCGTCGTCGCAAAGATGAAGATGAGGTGTTCCGGCGGCTCTTCGACGATCTTGAGCAGCGCATTGAAACCCGCCGCCGTCACCATGTGTGCCTCGTCGATGATGAAGACGCGGTAGCGAGATGCGGCGGGTGCGTGGAACGCCTTGTCTCGGAGTTCTCGGGTGTCGTCGACGCCACCGTGACTTGCGGCGTCGAGTTCCGTCACATCCAGGTTGCCTGTGCCGCCCGGGCCCAGCGAAACGCACGAGTCGCATACGTTGCACGGCGTCGACGTCGGTCCCTGCTCACAGTTCAGCGAACGCGCCAGGATTCGCGCCGACGACGTCTTTCCGCAGCCGCGCGGGCCGGAAAACAGGTAGGCATGGTTGATGCGTCCGGTGTCGAGGGCCGTGCTGAGCGGTGCGGTGACATGCTCCTGCCCCACCACCTCGGCGAAGGACGCGGGTCGATACTTCCGGTACAGGGCCACGCGCAAAGACTACCGGCGACCCACGACAGGTGGTCCGGTGCGGGTGCAACGCCGACTTCTCCCGAAACATGTTCGCAACACAATCGCAGTGCGGAGGAAACCGCACGCACTCATCGTGGGTTCCGTGCACGCGGGCTGGTCCGCGTGCGTGAGGAGAAAACTGTGCCCGCCACCATCGATGCCGGAGCAACTGCCTGGTTGCTCGTCAGTACTGCACTCGTACTTCTGATGACGCCAGGACTCGCACTGTTCTACGGCGGCATGGTCCGCTCGACGGGCGTACTCAACATGATCATGATGAGTTTCGTCTCGATCGCACTCGTCACGGTTGCGTGGTTGTTCGTGGGCTACAGCCTCGTGTTCGGCGACGATCACGGTGGCATCATCGGCGGACTCGAGCACATCGGCATGGCGGGCATCGACCCGTCGACGGTGCACGGGAATGTCCCGGAAGTGTTGTTCGCAACCTTCCAATTGACGTTCGCAATCCTTACTGCAGCGCTCATCAGTGGTGCGATCGCCGACCGCGCGAAGTTCTCCGCCTGGATGATCTTCGTCCCCATCTGGTCCTTGCTCGTCTATGTCCCCGTCGCTCACTGGGTGTGGAATCCGCAGGGATGGCTCGCCCAGATGGGCGCACTCGACTACGCCGGTGGCCTCGTGGTCGAAATCGTGTCCGGAGCGTCGGGTCTGGCATTGGCACTGGTCCTCGGCCAGCGGATGGGTTTCAAGGCCGAGTCGATGCGTCCGCACAATCTGCCGTTCGTCCTGCTCGGCGTAGGCCTGCTCTGGTTCGGTTGGTTCGGATTCAACGCCGGCTCGGCCCTTGCGGCCGACGGTATGGCCTCGCAGATCTTCCTCAACACACTCGTCGCCGGTTGCACCGGACTACTCGGCTGGCTGTTCGTCGAGCAGAATCGTGACGGACACCCCACCACGTTCGGCGCAGCTTCGGGCGTCGTCGCCGGTCTGGTCGCGATCACCCCGTCGTGCGGAACGGTGAACATGTTCGGTGCGCTCGTCATCGGTCTGATCGCCGGCATCGTCTGCTCGTACGCCGTGGGATGGAAGCACAAGCTCGGCTACGACGACTCCCTCGACGTCGTCGGCGTGCACCTCGTCGGCGGAATCGTCGGCTCGTTGTTGATCGGACTCCTCGCGACGGCCGTGATGACAGGCGGTCCGGAAGGTTTGTTCTTCGGCGGTGGATTCGCGCAGTTGGGCAAGCAGTTCGTCGGCGTCGTCGTGGTCGCGCTCTATGCCTTCGGTGTGACCTACGGTCTCGGAAAGCTCATCGACAAGACCTTCGGCTTCCGCATTTCGCGTGAAGACGAGGCCCGCGGAATCGACGTTGCCCTGCACGCGGAGTCGGCCTACGAGCACGGAGTCCTCGGCCACGGTCCGATCGGCGGACAGAACCCGAGCCCGTTCCTCCAGCGTCAGCGGGAGGAACGGGAGAACCGCGAGCGGGACTGACCGCCCTCACCGGTTCGCGATTTCCTCCATCAGGATCGGAACGCCGACATTGCAGGAATGAATCCCGACGACGGTGGTCAGTTTCAGCACCTCGAGAATCTCCTTCGGGGTCACTCCCATGTCGAGCGCGGCGCGAATATGGCGTCGTACGCCGGGTGCGTACATGTGTGTGCTCGCCGCATCGACGGCTATGCACAGCAACTGGATCACCTGAGGTGACAGCACCCCGCTGTTCCAGGGCTGCATCGCTGTCTTCATGTACAGCTCGGTCCACTCGGGATCCAGCTCCGAAAGTCCGTCCCACAACGGATTCCAGCCACCCGAATCCTTCATGGCCTGGGTCACGGGAAAAGCTTCACTTGCTCGAACGTCAGTCATCGATCTCCTCAGGCCATCGAAAATGCTTGATTCAGTTCACGTTTGAGAATCTTTCCGGTTGCCGTCATCGGCAGCGACGGCACGAACTCGATGCGACGCGGATATTTGTAGGCGGCCATCTGTTCCCGCGTCCATTCCACGAGATCCGATTCGGAGATCTCTTCACTCGGCTCTCGGATCACGAACGCGACAACTTCTTCGCCGAGGCTCGAGTCCGGCACCCCGACGACGGCGACGAGTGAGACGGCTGGGTGAGTGAGCAGAACCTCTTCGATTTCGCGTGGGTAGACGTTGAATCCGCCCCGCACGATCATGTCCTTCGCGCGATCGACGATGTAGTAATTTCCGTCGGTATCGACCCGTGCCAAATCCCCGGTGCGAAACCATCCGTCGCGCATGACTTCCGCCGTCGCCTCGGGTCGGTTGAAATAGCCCTTCATGACGTTGTGCCCGCGAATGGCCAACTCTCCCACTTCATCGGGGCCGGCGATCGTGTGCCAAGAGTCGTCGACAAGCCGCGCTTCGACGCCCCAGATCGGCACGCCGATCGAACCGGGCCGGGGGTCGCTCTCCGGGTCACTGAACAAGGCCAACGGAGAGGTCTCGGACAACCCGTACCCTTCGGGGATCTGAACACCGAAGCGTTCCCTGAACTGTGTCAAGATTTCGACGGGAAGCGCTGCACCACCGGAGATCGCGCACCGCATGTTCTGTGCAACGGTCTCGATATCCACCCCGGATTTCACTACCTCCTCCAGCACGCCGAGCAGTCCCCAATACATGGTCGGGACGCCCGCGAAGACCGAGATCTTTTCGCGTTCCATGATCTCGCGTGCCGCGGTCGCATCGAAGCGCGGCATCAACACCAAGGTGGCACCGACGCAGATTCCCGCATTCATGGTCACTGTCTGGCCGAACGAGTGGAACAACGGCAAAGTCAGGAGATAACGCTCATGCATGGACGGAACGCTCTCGAACAACCGGTTGGTCGACAGTGCATTCAAGACCATGTTGCAGTGAGTGAGTTCGGCGCCCTTGGGCTTTCCGGTCGTGCCGCTGGTGTAGAGGATGACCGCGGTGTCCGTCGGTTCACGAACAACCGCGACTGCAGGCGTTTCCGTGCCGGACACGGATGCCAGTGCTTCGCCTAGAGTCTCGACTCCGAGGATCGATGACGGTGCACCCGACTCGGCGCTGATCACGATCAGGGCCGAACAGGTCTCGCTCTGCTCGAACCCGGCGATGGCGTACTCAGCGATCGGCAATTCGGGACTTCCCTCGAAACAGAAGTACAGCTTTGCTTCCGAATCAGCCAGGTGATAGGCGATTTCGCGCCCCTTGAGCAGAATGTTCAGAGGAACGACGACGCCGCCGGCCTTGAGAATGCCGTAGTAGACGATCGGGAACTCGAGAACGTTCGGGCAGGACAACGCCACCTTGTCACCTGGCTCGACACCCCGCGAGACGAGCAGATGGGCGATGCGATTCGCGTAGGCGTCGAACTGCGCATACGTCAGCCTCGCTTCCCCGAGAACCAGCGCATCCCGTTCCGGGTATCGCCGGGCCGAATCTTCCAGCAGAGCAGCAAGATCAAGCACGACTGTGTTCCTCCTGCGCCTCGGAATCCGTGGCATGAGACGAGGCAGCGCGCGACACCGACTCGAGCAGTTCCCGCACCAACGATTCCGCCCGCGGCCAATACCCGTATCCGGACGCCGGATTGAGGTGTCCGACCTCGCCCAGATCCAGTAACCGACTCCCCCATCCTTCAGCCAAACCCACAACTCGGCGATACCCGGCCAGCGGATCGTTCCGACTCGCCGCGACCGTGCTCGGAAACGGCAGACGCTGACGCGGTATCGGTAGCCACCCGTGTCGGTCGAGATCTTCGAGAGACGGATAAGACTCGGGCAGCGGAAGTTCGAGATCCGCCGGCGTGACCAGAAGTGCGCCCGCAACCTCTCGATGATGCGCCCTCGCCCAGTGAGCAACTGTCATGACTCCGGCGCTGTGCCCGACCAGGACCACCGGCCCGCAGACACTTGTCAGCACCTCGTTCAATGCCGCAACCCGCGCATCGCGGCTGAGCTTGTCGGTCTCGAGGGGAGGAACCGTCAGAACGATGTCGAGCCTGCGCGCGAGGTGAGTCTGCCAATGATCTTCGACATGATCCCGCAGACCGGGAACCATTACTACCGTAGTTGATTCATTCATCATGAGCTCCGAACGTCTGTTACTTCAGTGGCGCCGGGGATCTCGGGCCGATTCTGCAACGTCGCCAGCCGCCTCATCCCGGCGGGATAGGCACGCTTGCCGGCTACCAACGCGAGGGCCGCGACGACATAGACGAAGGGCGAAAGCTGTAGAGCGCCGAGAAGACCCAGGTGATCGGCGAGGATGCCGACAACGAAGGGACCGAGCGCCAGCCCGAGAAGGTTGTTGGCGACGGTGAGCGTTCCCATGGCCGACGCTCGAATCGAGTGATGGGTAAGGTTCGCGACCATCGCTGCCGTCGGCCCCGACGAACCGGCGGAGAAGAATGCACCGATACCGAGCAACACGAGTTGTGCTGTCCCCGTGCCCAACCGGAGCCCGATGCTCAGCGTCACCAACGAGATGGCGCAGTAGACGATGGCGGTGGTCCATTTTCGCGCCGAATCGTCGCGGCTGAATCTATCTGTGATGAAACCGCAGACCACCATCCCGCTTCCGACCAGGAGGACGAACACGGAAGCCGTGACACCGGCCTTGTCCGGGGCCAAATCGTAGTAACGATTGAAGAAGCTCGGCAACCACGCCAGAAGTACAGCGGCGGTGAACATCTGGAGACCACCACCGATATAGGCGAACAACACGGCGGGATTGGTGAACAGCGAGGACACCGGCGCACGAAAACCGTCGTGTCTCACCGCTTCCCCGGCGGCATCCGGCGCGGCCTCGACGGCGTAAGCGGTGAGCTTCTTCTCGGTGACGAGGGCACGGAAGAGCGCGACCAGAATCAGACCGAAGATTGCCATGGCGGCAAAAGACCACCGCCAACTGAACTGGACTGCGATGAACCCACCGATTGCCACACCGATGACCGAACCGAACGATCCACCGGCCATGAAGGCACCTGCAAGAGCTGCGTGCACGCGGGGCGCAAACACACTGAGGACCACGGCGATACCCACGCTGCCGTACGCCGCTTCACCGACACCGACCAGGAACCGGGCGCCCAACATCTGTTCGTAGGTCTGAGCGATTGCGCACAGCAACGTCGCGACACTCCACAACACCGCCATCAAGATCAAGCTCTTGACGCGGCCCCAGCGGTCCGCGAGCAGCGACAACGGGAACGTCAACAGCCCGACCATCAATGCCACCACGCTGCTCAGGGAGGCGAGGTGCGAATCGGAGAGATCCCAGTCCGCTTTCAGGATCGGGAAGACTGCACTGAGCACCTGCCTCGACATGTAGTCCGAGAGCAGAAGACCGAAAGCCAGGGCGAAAACGATCCACGGGTATAACTTTCGTCGTCCGCCGATTCCGAGCACGGTGTCCACACGTGGCGTGGCGGGAGCTTGCAGTCCCATGACTCTCCTAGGAAGTACTCGAGGTAGACGGGGGGATTCGGGGGTACGAACCGTCGCGGTTCGTACCCCCGGAACTGTTGTACGAGAGGGTGCGAACTCAGGCGTGCTGCGTGAATCCCAGCTGGCCGATCCGGCGGTTGGGCGCGTAACCCAGCTTCGCCAACGTCTCGTCGGTGTCGGCATACGTCTCACCGATCCGGTAGATGTCCCGAGCTTCCTTCGCCGTAGCCACCTCGCGGCCCAATTCGCCTGCAATGCGCACCAACTGCTCGATCTGCTGCACCGACGTCATCTTCTCGCCCTTGCGGCCCCAGATGGTGTCCTCGTTGCCGCAGCGAGCGTGCAAGCCCATCGCGATGGCCATCGTGTTCACCGGCAGGACGCTACGCATCAGCGTTTCCAGCGTCAGGCACGCACCGTCGGGAACACGCTGGACGAAGTTCATCATGTTGTACGGGTTGGGTCCGTCGAAGCCGCCGCCGATTGCGACCCACGTGAGGTTGACCGGACCCGTGTAGATGCCGCGTCGGATCAACCGCTCCACCGTTTCGAGCTGCGGAATACTGGACAACTGGAAATGCGGCTGGATTCCGGCGGCCTGCAACCGGCGCAGGTGCTCTGCCACCCACTCCGGACCGGCGGGCACAGTCATTTCCCGATACGTATCGGCCAATTCCGGACGCTGCATCGACGTACCCGCGATGTCGTCGTCGGTCATCAGTTCCATGATGTTCATCTGGCTGGTATTGATCGCGATCGTCACCTGATCGGGAGCCGGCTCCAATTCCGCCAGCATGTGACGCACGTCGTCGGACAACCACTTCGCATCGGCACCTTCCCCCTCCGGGGCAAACGAAATCGACCCGCCGACCTGCAGAATCATCTCGGGAACGGCCTCACGCAAGCGACCGAGAAGCTCGTTGAACTTCGACAGACGCTTCGAGCCCTTGCCGTCGAGTTCACGCACGTGGATGTGGAGAACTGTGGCACCGGCGTTGAAGCAGTCGACGGCTTGCTGGACGTGCTCGTCCATCGACAGAGGGAGGTCTTCTGCAAAATCGTCCGGCTCCCACTCCGGTCCGTAGGGAGCAACGGTGATGACAAGCTTGTCCTGGGTTTCGGGGAACAGTGAATCGTCGTGGAAATGCATAGCGTGACTCCGATCGAGTGAATGAATTTATCTTCGGGGCTGGGAAGAGAGATCAGAACGGTGCGTCGCCGATGATTCCGGCGCGCTCCATCTTTCGAACCGCGGGCCAGTAGTCCTGCACCGCGTAATGCTGTGTCGAACGGTTGTCCCAGATCGCGACGCTGTTTTCGCTCCAACGCCACCGAACCTGGTACTCGGGAATCTGAGCCTGGCTCGCCAGGTAAGTGAGCAGATTCCCGGCGCCGGGGGCGTAATCGATTCCATAGCGGACGTTCTCGGGCGTGTGATAGTTCACGAGGTGTGTGGCGAACGAATTGACGAAGAGAATCTTCTCGCCGGTCTCCGGATGTGTTCGTACCACGGGATGTTCGGCGTCGGGAAAGCGTTCCTTCAGCTGGTGCCGCTGTTCGATCGGCATCCGAGCGCCAAAGGTCGACTCGATACTGTGCCTGGCACGCAGATCCTTGATCTGCTCCTTGACCCGCGCCGGCAGATTCTCGTAGGCGAGTGTCATGTTCACCCAAATCGTGTCGCCGCCGACAGGAGGTGTTTCCACACAACGCAATACACATCCCATGGGCGGGTTAACGCGCCAGGTGGCGTCGCAGTGATATGCATTCTCGAAATGCTCCGGCGGGCTGTCCAGATCCTTGTAGATGCGGACCAGGCCCGGGTGGTCGGGGTCGCTGCCCAGAGCCGGATGATCCTCGAGTTCACCGAATCGCTGGGCAAGTTCTACGTGCTCGGCTTTGGAGAAGGTCTGGTCGCGAAAGAACAGAACCTTGTGTTCGAGCAACAATGCCTTGATTTCGGCGAAGAGTGCATCATCTCGCGCGACCTCGCCGAGATCCACCCCGGACAACTCTGCCCCGATCGAACAGGTCAATTTCTCGACGCGGATCGTATTCCTCGACGAGGGAAGGTTTTCTGTGAGCGTTGCGGTGTTGGTCATGACAATTCCTCTGGGAAGTGCTGTTTCGGTTCAGACGGAGAAGACGGAGGAACCGATACTGCGACCGGACTCCATGTCGTGGTGCGCACGCACCGCATCTTCGAGGGGGTACCGCTGGTTGATCTCGATCTTGATTCGCCCGGACTCGACGTGTGAGAACAGTTCGCCCGCCAGTTCGGCACGTTCTTCGGGATCCGCGATGTAATCGGCGAGAGCCGGACGTGTGAGGAAGAGTGATCCCTTGACTGCCAACTGCATTGCCTGAATCGGCGGAGTCGGTCCGGACGCCGTTCCGAAGCACACCAGCAGCCCCCGCCTGGCAAGGCAATCGAGAGAGATGTCGAACGTGGATTGCCCGATACTGTCGTAGACAACCGGCACGCCGACGCCCCCGGTGATCTCCTTGACACGCGCGACGACGTCCTCGCGGGTGTAGATGACGACTTCATCGCACCCGTGAGCTCGGGCAACGCTCGCCTTCTCGTCGCTCGACACCGTTCCGATCACTTTGATTCCCAACAGTTTTGCCCACTGGGTGAAGATCAGTCCAACCCCGCCCGCCGCAGCATGTAGCAACACGGTGTCTCCCGCTTTCAACGGGTAGATGCGACGCAGAAGGTAGGCGGCAGTCAGTCCTCGCATGGTCATGGCGGCCGCGGTGTCGAAGGCGATGCCGTCGGGTAGCGCGATCAGGTCGGACGACGCCATGATCCGCTCGGTGGCGTACGCACCCAGCGGACTGCCGGTGTAGGTCACACGGTCCCCCACTGCAAAATCGACTACTCCCTCGCCGATCTCTTCGACCACACCGGCGCCCTCGACGCCCATCCCGGCAGGCAATTGCGCAGGATAGAGGCCACTTCGAAAGTAGGTGTCGGCGAAGTTCAACCCCACCGCTTCATGACGAACCCGAACCTCTCCGGCGCCCGGTCGTCCTACCTCGATCTCTTCCCAACGCATGACGGACGGTGTGCCGATCTCGTGGAACCGAATGGCGTTTGCCATCAATGCTCTCCAATTCTGTGGGCGGGCTCGACTCGATTACGGTCGAGCTGTATTCGTACGCAACAACTTCCAGAAGTCGGTGCTCGGCTTCGTGGTCGTGCCGAACTGATGTGAACAAAACTATGTGAGATCCGGCTCACATGCTTAACTTGACGAGACACACAACACAACATTTCGGGACATCGAGTAAAGGGGGCCCTATGAAGCCACTCGCCCGCTACGCGTCACTGAACCGATACGTCGACCTGTGCCGAACAGTGGACGTGGACGCTGTGGCCCTCATGAGAAGTGTCGGCCTGAGCCCGGCAAGCCTGGCGAACCCCGACCAATGGGTACCGGCCGCCTCCATCGCATCGCTCCTGGAGCGATCGGCAGCGGAGTCCGGACACGAAGACTTCGGGCTTCTACTCGCCGGCCTGCGTCGACTGTCCAATCTCGGTCCCCTCAGCTTGGTCATCAGGGAAGAACCAGACGTCAGGAGCGCGCTCGACGTATTGATGCGATACGAGCACACGTACAACGAGTCATTACGCATTCGATTGAACGAGGTCAACGGACTCGCCACCCTGCGAATCTCGCTCGAGGTCGGCGAACCGGTCGACACCAGACAGAGCGTCGAACTCGCAGTCGGCGCGACGCTGCAGATCCTGCGAAGTTTCCTGGGTTCTCGATGGCAACCGGTCAGCGTGGGATTCACGCACAATGCCCCGAAAGACACGAGCACGCATCGGCGAATCCTCGGCGAGACGGTGGAATTCGATCACGAGTTCACCGGCATCGTTTTCTTCGCCGCCGACCTGGATGCGGCTAACCAACTTTCCGACGAGTTACTCCGGCCGTACGCTCGCCAGTTCCTCGACTCGCTTCCCGCCTCGGAAACCTCCGATACCCTCAGCCGCACCAAGGAATTGATCGAAGTTCTGCTTCCGACCGGCCGCTGCTCTGTCGAGCAGGTGGCACGCAGTCTCGGATTCGACCGGCGGACACTGCACCGTCATCTCGCCGAATCCGGAGATACGTTCACGGCCGTTCTCAATTCGGTTCGAAGCTCCCTCGCGGAACGATTTGTCTCCAACCCTCGCTATTCGTTGACCGAAGTGGCTGTGCACCTCGGGTTTTCGACGCAGGGTAGTTTCTCGCGCTGGTTTCGCACTCAGTTCTCGATGAGCCCGAGCGCGTGGCGGACTCAGCGCTCGATCAGCTGACCAGCACGACTCCGACGTAGGCGATCGTTGCCACCCACACAGTGGAAATCGCGGCCAGCACGAATGGCCGGGCGCCAACTCCACGAATGACGCTCAACCGCACCCCCAGCCCGAGTGCGAACATCGCGGCCGCCAACAGCGCCGTCTGCACCGTCTTCGCCAGCCCCAGAAGCTCATCCGGCAAGATGCCCGTGGAGCGCAAGCCCATGCAGCCGATGAATGCCACGACGAACAACGGAATCAGCGGGGGACGCTTGGCGGCAGTGCTGTCGACCATCCTGCGTTGCCGGATACTCAGAAATGCCATGACCGGCGCCAACATCAACACGCGCGCAAGTTTCACCACGGTCGCGACACCCAACGCGGTGGCGCCGAGAGCGCTGCCGGCAGCCACCACTTGCGCCACTTCGTGGATCGACCCACCGGCCCACAAGCCTGCACCGACCTCGTTCATACCGAAAGCGTTGGCCAACAGTGGGATTGTCGGAATCATCAGAGTTCCGAAGATCACCACCAACGCAACAGCGGTGAGCAACTCTTCCTCTCGCGCATTCACCACACCGTCCGCAGCAGCCACGGCGGCAGCGCCACAGATCGAGAAGCCGCAGGCAATCAGAATTCTCTGCGACCAACTCAATCCGAGAAGTTTTCCGGCATACATGGTCCCGGCGATACCGAGGAACACAATCGCCACCACAACGGCGATCACTCCCCAGCCCAAACCGACGATGTCGGAGAACATCAATTGCAGCCCGAGCAGAGCGATACCCACCCGAAGTAGCCGTTTCGCCGAGAATGCCAGGCCAGGTTGGAATTTCGCCGGCAAAGAGACGGTATTCGCCAACACCGCACCCGCCACGATCGCAATCAGCAACGGACTCACGGCGGAGGTGAACTGACCGGCTATCAGCGCGACCGTGGCCCCCAAGGCGCACAACGCAACTCCGGGCACCAATGCAGCCACACTGGACCACCGTCGTACTTCTGACGAAGGTGCGACTGCGGGTTTCTCGGCCACGGACTTCACATCACGGTTCACTCATCCAGCGTCCTTGAGCCACCATCGCTCCGGTAGGGCGATTTCTACCATCACGGCATATCAAATCGATATGAACGTGAAGTTCGGTATAGCCTGTTTGCATGACCAGACGGTGGCCCGACCTCACCACTCTCGAGCTACTCATCGGCATCGATGATCACGGAAGTCTCAGTGCGGCAAGCCGTTCAGCAAACATTGCGCAGCCGAATGCCAGCCGCGCCGTCAAAGCCCTCGAGCGGCAGCTCGGGATGCCACTCATACACCGAAGGTCGACGGGGGCGACTTTGACTCCGCAGGGGACCGTCATCGTCCACTGGGCGCGCCGCGTCCTCGCCAACTCGAGGCAGCTTCTCGACGTCGCCGAAGGGATGCGGACCGAACGATCCGCGGAATTGACCGTGTGTGCCAGCATGACCGTCGCCGAACATCTGATTCCGGCCTGGCTCGGTATCTTTCGGTCACTACATCCTGGTGTCACCGTCCACCTTCAGGTCTACAACTCGACCCGCGTCCTCGAGGCTGTCGAGGTGGGAATGTGCGACCTCGGATTCGTCGAGTCACCGACCGTTCCGAAGAGCCTGTCCAGCGTCACCGTCGCGCGTGACTCGCTGGTCGTGGTCGTTCATCCGGATCATCCATGGGCGCGTCGACGAAAGCCGCTGACCGTCGCCGAACTGGCAGCGACGCCGCTGCTGGTGCGCGAGCCCGGATCGGGAACCAGAACGACTCTCGACCTGGCGTTACACGAATACGAGCGCGGTGCACCGTTGTTGGAACTGGGTAGTTCGGCCGCGATTCGAACCAGCGTGCTCGGTGGCGTCGGCCCGGCGGTACTGAGCACGCTGGCCGTCGAGGACCAGGTGAAGCAGGGAGAACTTCGGGTGGTAGCCGTCGAAGGCTTGAAACTCGACCGATCCCTGCGCGCAGTGTGGCGTCCCCCGCGTCAGCTCGAGGGTCCCGCAGGAGACCTGATGAAAGTAGTGCGTGCGAGCGGGTCCCGGAAATCCTGAAAGCGGCTTACTTCTTGTCGGCCTTCGCTGCTGCCTTTGCGGCCTTCTTGAACTCGCGGACCTCGAGCAAAGACTGTTCGTCGACCACGTCTGCAATCGAGCGCCTCGAACCTTCGAGCCCGTAGTCGCCGGCCGCTTGGCGCCAACCTTTCGGCTCGACGCCGATCTGTTTTCCGAGCAACGCCAGGAAGATCCGGGCTTTCTGATCCCCGTAACCGGGTAGGGCTTTGAGCCGCTTCAGCACTTCCTTGCCGTCGGGATTTCCCGAAGTCCAGATCGCCGCGGTGTCGCCGTCGTAGTTCTCGACGATGAACTGGCACATGAGCTGGATACGCTCGCCCATCGACTTGGGGAATCGGTGCACAGCCGGAGGCTCGGCACAGACGGCGATGAACTCGTCGGTGTCCATGTCGGCGATACGCCTGACGTCGATACCGCTGAGCCGATCCGCCAGCTTCTTCGGACCGAGGAAGGCCGTTTCCATCGGAACCTGTTGATCGAGAAGCATTCCGATCAACAACGCCAACGGGTCCTCGGCGAGGAGAGCATCAGCTTCGGGGTCACCGACAAGGTTCAGTTGAAGTGCCATGAGTCCGATACTGCCACGTCAGGCGGCAGTTGTGACCGGCGCCGACGCATCCGGGGCCGGAATCTTCCACTTCTTCCAGCCGAACAGAACCACCGTCGAGACCGCGGCAAGCGTGAAGACCCAGAGGTAGACGCCGACGGTCGGAATCCGCAGATACTCGGGCGGCACGAACATGAACAGGCCCATTCCGATGAAGCGATCCGTACCCGGAATGACCGACGGGTCCCACCAGGTGTGAGACCAGTTCAAGACCGGGAGCAGGAAAACGAACGGCGCCACCCACGCCCAGCGCTTCTTCGACACCATCGCGTAGTGCGCGGCGAGGACGACCAGCGGGACGAACCACACCCAGTGATGGCCCCACGAGAACGGCGAGACAGTGGTCGCAGTCAACCCCGTCATGGTGAGGCCGAGCAATTTCTGGCCGTGCCGGTGAGCAATCCACGCGGCACCGAGTCCGAGGCATACCGCCAGCGCACTGAAGACTAGAACCAGGACCCGCGACGGCGTCGGAGTGTGAGTGAGCTGAGCGATCAGACCGGACACGGACTGGTTGCTCGGAGCATCCGTCGGTCCGACGCGTTCGCTGTCGACAAGAGTGCCGGTCCAGTACTTGTACGCATCGTTGTAGATCACGACGAAGCCGATCGCAACGGTCGCAGCGAACGTCACGACGGCCGTCACCAACGCACGCCATTGACGAGTGATGAAGAGGTACGCCCAGAAGAAGGCCGGAGTGAGCTTCACGCCGGCGGCGATGCCTGCCCCGATTCCTCGGAGCCGACTCTTCTCGTCCCGACCGAGGTCCCACACGATCAAGAGCAGCAGGAAGATGTTGATCTGCCCGAGCCAGAGCGTCGTACGTATCGGTTCCATGAACAGAAAGATCGTCGTCGCCAACGCACTCACGGCGTACGCCTTCACGTCGAGCCGATAACCGAGGTACTTCCAGCACAACAAGATCACTGCGAACAACGCAGCGATGTTCAAACCCGTCCACACAACAATCGCCTGTTTGAACGAGAGCACCGCCCACACCGTGAACAGCAAAGCCGCAAACGGGGTGTACGTGAACATCATTCCGTCCAGGACTGGCCCGTCGTACAACGGAAGGCCCTGAACCACAACGCTGCCGCCGTGGCGGTAGACGTCGAGATCGAGGAAATTTTCGAAGATCCCCCAGTACCGCGTATTCATCGGCACGGCGAAAAGAACCATCAGCACGGACGCGACTGCCAGAACACCGAGTACAGAGAATCCGAGAACACCGACACGGAGGGTGCGTCGCGGTATGTCAGCTTCGATGACCGACTCTGATTTCGCGGTGTGCGCCTCGAAAGAAGGCCCATCCGAAGCGTTGATCGCGCCCGTCACTACAACCTCCGGGATTTACACCCTATGTCGGGAATTGATGCTCCGAACGGTACAAGACAAGACCGAAAAGTACCGACCGGGCACGCCGCTTCGAGAACTCAGATCTCGGAGAGACGCGATTCGGTAGCTGCGAGCAGAACACACGTAGCCACGCCGTCCATGGCAACTTCGAGTTCAGCCTTGGACGGGAAGCTCGGGGCCAACCGGATGTTCCGGTCATCCGGATCCGTGCTGTACGGGAAAGCCGACCCGGCAGCGGTGAGCGCGATACCCGCGTTCTTCGCCAGTTCGATGACCCGCTTGGCCGTGCCGTCGACCACGTCGAGGCTGATGAAGTATCCGCCCTTCGGCTCGGTCCAAGACGCGACCTTCGATGCACCGAGACGATCCTCGAGGATCCGCAGTACGAGCTCGAACTTGGGCGCGAGGAACGCGCGATGCTTCTCCATGTGCGCACGAACGCCGTCGGCATTGCCGAAGAAACGCAGGTGGCGAAGCTGATTGACCTTGTCCGGTCCGATGCTCTTCTTGCCCAGGAACTTCTGGTACCAGGCAAGGTTTTCCGCCGAGCTACCGAAGAAGCTCACACCAGCGCCGGCGAAAGTGATCTTGGACGTCGACGCGAACACGAGCGGACGGTTGGGGTGTCCGGCCTCCGCTGCCATCGAGAGAATGTCGTAGGAAGGCGCAGTCTCGCCGACAAGCGGATGTACGGCGTACGCGTTGTCCCAGTACAGGCGGAAGTCGGGCGCGGCCGTCGGCATCGACGCGAGCGTACGGACAATTTCTTCGGAGTACACGGCACCGGTGGGGTTCGCGTAAACCGGAACCGCCCACATGCCCTTGATCTGCGGATCTGACGCAACAAGTTCGGCGATCTTGACGACATCCGGGCCGTCGTGGTTCATCGGCACCGCGATCATCTCGATGCCGAGGGACTCGGTGATCGCGAAGTGGCGGTCGTAGCCCGGTGCCGGGCAGAGAAACTTGATCTTCTCTTCCTGTGCCCACGGCCGGGCCGAATCCGGTGTGCCATGAAGCAGTGAGAACACGACGTTGTCGTGCATGATCTCGAGGCTCGCGTTGTTTCCGGC
The DNA here is from genome assembly GCF_023221595.1 of Rhodococcus qingshengii JCM 15477. Lineage (NCBI taxonomy): Bacteria > Bacillati > Actinomycetota > Actinomycetes > Mycobacteriales > Nocardiaceae > Rhodococcus > Rhodococcus qingshengii. The sequence continues at coordinate 422,239 of NZ_CP096563.1, read as the reverse complement.
GAGAAGGTTCGCAACGGGGATACCCAGCAGCTCGCCGAAGATGGCGCGCAGTTCCGGCAGACCGGTGAGTCCGCCGTAGTTACGGCAGTCGGTGCCGCTTCCGTCACGGAAATCACCGTCGCCGGGCAGCGTCAGCAGCTCTGCGGAAAGGTCGAGTTGTTCCGGGGAAGGCTTACCGCGGGTCAGATCGAGTGCGAGCTTCTGCGCCTGGAGCTGCGTGTACTTCGCGCTCTGGCTCTCATGCTCGGAGGTGAGTTCTTCATGGCTCATCAACCCGATCTGGGTTTGGATAGGCATCCGGAGCGGCCTTTCACCGACGAGGCGGGGTCGGGTATGTGAAAAAATAGAGGACCCCGCGCACCCGGCAGAGCCCGTTGACCCTTGCTGCCTTCCGGCCCTGGGGGAGTTCACAGGATGCGCGCCGCGCGGGATCCAATGAACAGTGTAGACGGCTTTCTCCGGCCGCTGCACACCACCTACCGGGGCCGAGATGCAAACCTCGAGTTCCACCGGTTCTTCGCAGGTCAGGTACCCGTTTAACGCTTCGCGCCCGCAATTGGGTATGCTGCTCCACGGAGGATTCGCCTAGTGGCCTATGGCGCTCGCCTGGAACGCGGGTTGGGTTAACGCCCTCAGGGGTTCAAATCCCCTATCCTCCGCCAAAGGAACCCCTGTGAACTGCTGAGAAGCGGTTCACAGGGGTTCTTTTCTGTCCTCATGCAACGAGTAATGCAACAGGGTCTCGGTTCAGCTCGATGTTCTGCGAGCTCAGACGGTCTGCCGACTCGTGGTGGTTTCGATCCCGCAGCGCGCCGAATCGGAATGCTGCTGCGTGATTTCGAGTGGCCCGCCGATGGCCCGAACCCGATTCGGGAAGCTATGGCCACATCTGCTCCTGCAGCCCGCGTTGGTCATGAAATGACACCCGCGCCGCAAGTCTTATTTATCCAGATCCCATTCTGGATAAGATAGGCATGGAAAGCAAGGCGGCAATATAGCGTGGATACAGGGAGAGACCAGATGGCGTACAGGACGTTGAAATCGATCTTTCACCAACGAGATCGTGCTGGTGCCGATGCTGAGGAGCGAGCGCGACGCGATTCTCCCGCCGCCGTCCACTGGGACCTACTGATCGGCGAACACTCGACGTTCGCACTGATGACACCCGAAGTCGCAGCGCTGATCGAACGGATCATGAGCTTCGAGCCGAAGATCCGGGCTGAGTGGAACGGGCTGCCGGCCCTCGCGCGCACCCACTACCTGCATCGCATGGTGATCGACGAGATCCAGGCAACGAACGAGATCGAACAGGTCCGCTCAACCCGGAAGGAGATCAGCGAGGCAATCGAGATGGTGTGGGCGGAGCAACCCCTCGCGAACAAGCGGTTCGCCGAGATGGCGCGGCTCTATCTCAATATCGGCAACGACCAGGCCGAGAGTCCGCAGACGCTCGACGACATCCGAGACGTCTACGACGCGGTAACTCGGGGCGAGATTCGCGACGAGGACGCCCCCGATGGGAAGCGGTTCCGGCAAGGGCCAGTATCGATCACGTCAGGAATCAAGGTCGTGCACACCGGTGTGGTACCCGAGTCAGCGATCGACGACGCGCTGACCCTCATGCTGAGCCAGGGGGGCGACGACTCGATTCCACGACTGATCAGGGCAGTGGTCGCGCACTTCATCTTCGAGTACACGCACCCGTTCTACGACGGCAACGGCCGAACCGGACGCTACCTTCTCGCGCTGGACCTTCGACAGGTGTTGGCTCCGTATGCGAGCCTGGCATTGTCGGCGACCGTCGCCGACAACAAGGATCGTTACTACAAAGCATTCTCTGACGCGGAGAATCCATTGAACCGCGGAGATCTGACGCCCTACCTGATCGATATGCTGGAGATCATCGCCGAGGCGCAACATCGACTGCTGCTCGACCTCTCCGAGAGGCGGCATAAGATCGACACACTCGAGGCGCGTATCCGCGTTCTGGTGGAGGATGAGGAATTTCCGCTGAACTTGGGACTCGATCGCGAGTCGACGCCGCCGGTTGATAGCAACCACATCGGCGCAGTCCTGTTCACCCTGGGTCAGACCCACTGCTTCGAGGCGAACCGCGCCATCAAGTTGAACACCCTGGTCGAGGTGGTGGGTCGATCCAGCCAGTTCGCCCGCCCGCGACTTCAGCGCCTGGACGATGCCGGGATCATTGAGACGGTTACGAAGAGACCGCTGCGCTTCCGGCTCACGGCACGGGGGGTATCGCTCCTCGATCTGGATGGGGAGTGATTTTCGCCAGGTCGCAGATGGGCTAGGTGGCGATTGGGCGCACGATCGACGTTTCCATTCCCACTCGCGAATGGAGTGCAGAGGCCGCAACATTTGTGGTCTTCGTCGGCGCACTGGTTCTGCCGCCGGGTACCGCACGGCGATTGGTTGCAGCGAGCTGGGCCGTCCACCCGATTTTCGACCTACTTCACGAGCGTGGTCCAGAATCACGTCTGCCGGATTGGTACCCCGCAATTTGCGCGGGATACGACCTCGGAACCGCTGGACTTCTTGCTGCCGAACCACGCAATTTCGTTTGACAGACTCACAAACCCGAGGACAGACTTTCCGTCCAACCCAACCATCGGGAGTACGCGTGATTGCCGGCCAGACCAATCTGCTCGCAGATTGCAGCAGTTGCTTCGGTCTGTGCTGCGTCGCACTCCCCTTTTCCAAGTCCTCCGACTTCGCGACCAACAAGAATGCCGGCGACCCCTGCAAGAACCTGCAGCAGGATTTCCGTTGCGGCATTCACACCGGATTGCGAAAGAAGGGCTTCACCGGTTGCACCGTCTACGACTGTTTCGGTGCGGGACAGAAGGTTTCACAGCAGACCTACGACGGCGTCAGCTGGCGTGATGCCCCGGAGACCGCGTCAGACATGTTCGAAACCTTCCCTGTCATACGCCAGTTGCACGAACTGCTCTGGTATCTCGCCGAAGCCCGCTCGCTGAAGCAAACCCACTCGATACGAAAGGAACTCGACGCTGCACTCGCAGAGACGGAAAGCCTGACCAACGGCACACCTTCGCAGATTCGAGCCGTCGACGTCTCAGCACACCGAGCGGCAGTCAACACACTGCTCTTGCAGACGAGTAACCTTGTGCGCTCACCGATCTCAACCAAGAAGGGTCGAAAACTCGACCACCGCGGCGCAGACCTCATCGGCGCCAAATTTCGTGGTTCCGATCTACGTGGGGCCAACTTTCGCGGGAGTTACCTGATCGGTGCAGACCTCCGCGACTGCGAACTCGATCGAGCCGATCTGATCGGTGCAGACTTACGCGGCACCGACATTCGCGGCACAAAACTCCGCGGCAGTATCTTTCTCACTCAGTTCCAGATCAACGGGGCGATCGGCGATTCGGCTACCACACTTCCCGATTCACTGACCCGCCCCAGCCACTGGGCCTGAACCCGACTGTCAACTCCGTCGTCTGTCGGCGACTGTCAACTCCGTCGACTGTTGACGACTGTCAACTCCGTCGACGGAGAACGACCTTGTTAGCTTCCGGATCGACAGACACCCACGGCGGGTCACCGTCCGTTCCGTCCTCACGATGCATCAATGCGCTCTGACGCTGTTCGAATTCATGATGCTTGGACCCCTGAAACAGGGCAGCAACCTCTTCGAAGCCCGCGGCCGAGACCGGACGAGTCGTACGTCCCCGAGTCCACGGCAGTGCCCGGCCGCCGGTGAGCCGGTTCCAGAGAGTCTCGGCGAAAGCGAACAGGACCAGCAGCACGAGCAAGCCTGGCAGCGTCAACGCGAACAGAGTGCCCATGAAAGAAGTCTAGCGACGAACGCCCCCGGTTCCCTCGACTTCCGATCGGCCGCCCTATGTCTGGTCCCGCGGTCGATGATCTGCCAGAATGCAAGCTGTTACGACTAGTAACACCTTCGGGGGGAGGATTTCACGTGAGCTTGATACTTGCAGCTACCGACCGTTCGGAGCTTGCCCAGACACTCGGTACCGAATTAATACATTTCGGGCACCAGATACAGCTCGTCCGCACCGGGCGCCGCCTACTCGATGACCTGGACACCGACAGTTTCGATATCGCCGTGATCGATCTCCTTCTGCCGGACATCGACGGCTACGAGATCGCACGGCAGATCCGCTTGCGCAGTTCGATGCCGATCATGATGCTGGTGGATACCTACGAGGACATCGACGAAGCACCACATCGCGCTGTCTCGGACTTTGTGCTGAACCCGATCGATTCTCACGCGCTCGATCTTCGGGTCACCGCAATCCTTCGTGAAACCGCACATCCCGCCCCCGGCAAACACCAACGTCACGGTGACCTGCTCCTCGATCGACGTGCGATGACGGCGACGATGGGCGGAAAGCTGCTGGTCCTCAGCCGGACAGAATGGCGGGTGCTCCTGGAGCTGTCGACCGAGCCTGGGCGCGTGTTCTCACGTGATCACCTGATCCGAAACGTGTGGGGTTCCGACCACGAAAGGACGCGTGTAGTCGACGCAACCATTCTCAGCCTGCGGTCCAAACTCGAATCCGATCCCGCGAAACCGAAGTACATCAAAACCATCAGGGGATTCGGATACCGCTTCGGCCCGGTCGACTGAAGTCGCCTTCGTGTCGGTGCCGCTCGATAAGCTCTTGTCATGGGTTGGTACACACCACAATCGGTCGCCCCGGATCTCTCCGACATCCTGGTGTGTGGCTGGACGGCGTGCGCAGAAGGAGAACACCTCCTCGTGCCCGATGCTTGCATGGACGTGCTGTGGATACGCGGCGTCGGCATACGCGTCTGTGGCCCCGAAACCGCTGCATGGTCATTCACTCTTCCGCCCGGAACACGCTCCGTGGGTGTTCGATTCCGCCCTGGATCGGCATCGCCGATGTTGCGAACCTCGGCGTCCGAGCTTCGGGATTCTCGCGCCGATCTCAGCGATGTAACCGACGCACGCACGGAACGAATACTGTTGAACCGCTTGGAAAATTCCGAAGACCACGAACAGGTCTCCATCCTCGAAAGCGCTGTTCGGAGTTGGGTAAGTTCGAGTTTCCGTCACGATCCGGTGATCAACCACGTTCGCACCGCACTGTCCGAACATTCGTGGAATGTCAGCTCTCTCGCCGACGCGGCGGCACTGACTTCGCGCCAACTCCAACGTCGATGCAACGACGCCTTCGGATACGGCCCGGCAACGCTGCGCTCGATCCTGCGCCTCCAGCGCTTCATGGCGCTCGCTCGCAGTCGACCCGCGCTGGGACTCGCTGAATCCGCAGCGCACTGCGGATTCAGCGATCAGGCCCATTTGACTCGTGAATGCCGCCGAATCTCGTCACTGACCCCGGCAGCTCTACTCCGAACTCAAGCCCCCGACTGGCACGGGTCGGATACCGTCGTCGCGCTAGCAGAGGGAGACGCGGTCGCGTAATCCCGACCGCGCTCCCCCGCCGTCACTTCTGCCTGAAAAGCGTTCTTGCCGACCACAGCCCGCCGAGGGAGAGCACTGCGACGGTCATGTAGTAGTAGCTCGGGGCGTCGAGCGAGCCTGTTGTACTGATCAACCAGGTCAAGACCAACGGCGCGATTCCGCCGAGCAAGGTCACTCCGAGGTTGTACGACAATGACATGCCGGTAGCCCGGATCTCTGCCGGGAACAGCGAACTCATCAAGGCAGGCAAGGGACCGAAGGCAAACGCCATGATGACACCCAGGACCGAAACAACCAGGACGAGGGTCAGAGTCGACGGGTGATCGACCATCAATTTGAAGAGCGGCCAGGCCAAGACGATTGCCGCAACGGCGGCCCAGGTCATAACTCTCGCCGGTCCGACCCGGTCTGCAAGATGCCCGATCAACGGCACGGTGATCAAGGTGACCAGTCCGGCGACGATGCCGCCGAGATAGCCGGCAGAGGCGGAAACTCCGAGGTTCTTCACGGCAAACGTCGGCATGTACAAGATGAGATAGATCGAGATCGTCGCGACGCCCACTACTGCGGCACCGGTCAGCACCCGGCCGAGATGCCTGGTCAGCGTCGTCTTCAGCGGAGCCTTTTCCGGAACACTCGTCTTGAAATCGTCCGTTTCGTCAAGCTTGGCACGGATGTAGAGTCCGACCGGCCCGACGATGATGCCGAAGAAGAACGGAACGCGCCAGCCCCACGAGTAGAGCGCTTCATGCGAAAGGTGAGTGTTGAGCACGTATCCGAACAGCGATGCCAGGAAAACCGAGGCACCTTGGCTGGCAACTTGCCAGGAAGAGTAGAACGCCTTCTTGTGTGGCGCAGTCTCCACGAGGAAGGTTGTAGCAGTACCGAATTCACCGCCGGCGGAGAATCCTTGAATGAGACGCGAAACAAGGATGACGACGCCCGCCCACGGTCCGATCATCGAGGTCGTCGGCGCCACGGCCATGATGAGCGTGCCGATCATCATCAGCATCATCGTCAACGTCAAGGCGTTCTTGCGCCCGCGACGGTCGGCATAGCTTCCGAGAACCATCCCGCCAAGCGGCCGGATGACGTACGAGATCGCGAACGTCGCGAACGTCAGTATCAAACCGAGCGTGTTGTCGCCGCCGGGAAAGAAATTATGGGCGATCACCACTGCGAATGATGCGTAGACGATGACGTCGAACCATTCGAGCGCAGCGCCGAGCGAACTGCTGATCACCGCCTTGCGAGCAGCGGCCAGGCGTTCCGGGGTGACTGTTCCGGAGGTTGGCGTAGTTGCCGTGGACATGGTTTTCCTTAGGGGGTCAGGGTGGGTCAGGCGCGGGCGTGAGCGATGACGTTCCGAACGAACTGCTCGCACTGTGCCAATTGGTCAAGTGTCACGTACTCGTCAGGTGCATGCGCCTGAGTGATGCTTCCCGGCCCACACACGACAGTGGGGATACCGATACTCGCGAACATCCCGGCCTCGGTGGCGTACGCGACCTTTTCGTCCGAGGCCCGACCACCCCATTGTTCGACCAGTGCGGCCGCCGAAGCATTCGCATCCGTCTCCAGGGGAGGAACCGAGGCCGACACGTGCATCGTCACGGAGGCTGACGGGTTTTCTTCCTGCATCAGGTTTTCGATCCGATTCGCCTCGGCGGCAAAGCGTTCGAGCAAATCTGCGGCGCCAGCTGAGCTGATGCTCCTGAATTCGAAAGTGATGGAGCAATCCTCGGGGACAGTGTTCACTGCGATCCCGCCGGATACGAGATTGACCGAACACGTCGTCCAGGCCACGTCGAATGCGTCGTCGTACGGGCCGGACGCACGGAGCTCGTCGGCCGCGCTTCTGACGAATCGAATCAACTCCGCGCCGTATTCGATCGCGTTGACTCCTTGCGGAGTGAGCGACGAGTGCGCCGAAACACCATGCAGATCAACACGTATGACGTTCATCGACTTGTGTGCGCGAATGACCCGCATCTCTGACGGCTCTCCGACGACGCACACATCAGGGCACAGGTTCCGGGAAACAACCTCCTCGACCAACCCGGCCGCACCGATGCAGCCGACTTCCTCGTCGTAGGAGAATGCAAAGTGAATAGGCTTCGCCAGCGGCCGAGCAACGATGTCGGGGATCGCAGCGACGACGATCCCGATGAACGACTTCATGTCGCACGTGCCACGTCCGTACAGGCTTCCGTCGCGAACGTCGGGCGCGAAAGGGTCGCTACTCCAGTCTTGATCGTCGACCGGCACTACGTCTGTATGGCCGGAGAACATCACACCGCCGGCAGTACTTCCGTCAGGAGGAGTGAACGTTGCCAACAAGTTGAGCTTCGTTCCCTCGTCATCGGCAACAAGTACCGGCTCGACCCCATGGCGACGTAGTTCCGCCGCAATGAGATCGATCAACGGTCGATTGCTCACGGCACTCGTCGTATCGATTCCGATGAGGCGTTGCACCCACTCGAAGCTTCTCTCTGTCGGAACAGCGGGCAACGTGGTCGATGACATCTGGTTTCTCCTTTCACAGCATGAACGCGGTGGGCACTCGCCACCGCGTTCTGCCCTTCGAGCATGAATGAAGTGATCCCAGACACAGTGGAGATGCACGATACTTGCACCATGATCGAAGAAACGCAGGATTCCGCCGTACTGGACGACGTCGACCTCGCCCTGATCAATTGCCTGCAACTCGACCCGCGAGCGTCGTGGCGCACGGTTGGCGACGCGCTCAAAGTGGATCCGGTTACCGTGGCTCGCCGCTGGCAGCGGTTACAGGATTCCGGCACCGCCTGGGTCTCTGCCAGGGCAACCGGCCATGGCCGTCCGGAGTCGTGTCTGGCTTTTGTCGAAGTCGACTGCACGACTTCGAACGCGTTGACGATTGCAGAACGACTTGCCCGCTGGCCGCACGTACTGAGCGTCGAACACACAAGCGGCCCAGGCGACTTGACACTTCTCGTCGAGGTCAGAGACATGGCTTTCCTGTCGCGCTTCCTGCTTCGGTCGCTCGCGTCGGTACCCGGGATCGTCAGTTCGCGTGCACACCTCGTCACCGAGGTCTTCGCGATCGGAGACGACTGGAAATTGCAGGTACTCGATGCCGCGCAGCGAGCGACGATGACAGACCGGCCTGTGCGATACAAATACGCGCCGACGGATCAGCGCCATCACGGGAAGACGTTCGACGCGGTCGATCGCCAATTGATATTGAAGCTGGGCGAGGACGGTCGATCCTCGATTGCCGAGCTCACGGTCGGTACCGGCCTCAGCGAAAGTACGGTCAGGCGGCGACTTGCCGAATTGACGTCGCGCAACCAGATCGTGTTCCGCTGCGACGTGTCTCTACCGCTGTCCGGCTGGCCCCTCGTGACCTGGGTGTGGGGATATGTCGATCCCACGGACCGGTCGACGATTCGTGCCCTGGTGGAGCGAGTGCCGGGAACGCGGGTGTGCATGCGGATATCCGGTGGACGCGCCAACACACTGCTCGCGATCGCCGCACACTCCCTTCGCGAAACTCCCATTACCGAAGTACAACTCGCACAAGAGGCACCGGGCCTGGTGGTGCTGAACAGGTCAGTGGTGCTGCGATCGATGAAGAGGGTGGGCCGACTTCTCGACGACGAGGGCAAGAGTGCCGGGGTCGTACCGATGGACATCTGGGCGGAAGCCCCGGAGATCGAGTGAATGTCCGAAATAATCAATCACGATGCGCTGTGGCGGTGAAGGATTGTTGTCATGACTTCAACAGAGATCTCCCCCGCCCAGCGTTATCGGGATCTGGCTGCCGGATTCACGGCCCGGATCGACGCCGTACCCGCCGACCGCTGGGACGACGATTCCCCCTGCGAGGGCTGGACCGCCCGCGACGTGGTGAGACACGTGCTCGACAGCGAACGAGACATGGTCAAGGTAGTCGGCCTGGAATTGGCACCCGGTCCGTCGGTCGACGACGACCCGTCGGCAGCCTGGGCGGCCGTCCGCAATTCGATGCAGGAAATTCTGGACGATCCGGCAAAGTCCACCCTGGAATACGACGGACACTTCGGCAGGACCAACCTCGGGGCCACGGTCGAGGGGTTCTTGTGTTTCGATCTGGTCATCCACGGTTGGGACCTCGCGGCCGCAACCGGCACCGATACGACGATGCGAGACGCGGACGTGGAGTGGGTGTCGGAGATCGCCGCGGGCCTGGGCGAGTCGATCCGCATGAGCGGTGTGTGCGGCCCGGAAATACAGGTTCCGGACAACGCTGACAAAGCGACGAAACTCCTTGCCTTCCTCGGCCGGAAGGCGTGAAAAAGCACCCCTGACGTGGGCATTACTTCCATACGCATGTAATGTCGCGGTATGCCGGAACGCCGAAAATCCTCCACGAGTCCAGACCTGCTTGCGGCGGCATTGTTCGATGTCGCCGCGGAATCCGGACTGGAAAATGCCAGCGTTCGCGAGGTCGCAAAACGGGCGGGTGTCTCGATCGGCGCAGTGCAACATCATTTCTCGACCAAGGACGAGATGTTCGCATTCGCACTGCGAACACTCGTCGATCGATTGTTGACGCGACTGGCCGAATCGTCCGCCGACGCAGACCCGCATACCGCCCTGTTCCAGGCACTCTCGCAACTCCTGCCCCTCGACGAGCAACGCACGCGTGAGGCGCATGTGCTCGCCGCGTTTGCCGTGCGCGCCGCAACCAGTGAGTCACTCTCCGAAATCCGCCGGACAACCCTGTTCACAATCCGCACCGGCATCTCGACAGTTCTGATCGGCATCGGAACTCCGGAAGCGGAAACCAGAGCGGCACTTCTGCTTTCAACCGTCAATGGATTGGCACTCGACGCACTCGGAAGCCCCGCCATGTATCCGCCGCAGTACCTCGATCACGCTTTGGAAACCCAGATCCGCCTCACCCTGCACGACGCCGAGAACCCGCTCGCCTCCGTCGGGCTCGCCAGCTGACGTGGAAGGAGCAGGACGCTTCGCGCCGAGTCCGTCCGGCGATCTCCATCTGGGAAACCTCCGGACTGCCCTCCTGGCCTGGCTGTTCGCCCGCACCAGCGGGCGCGACTTCCTCATTCGGGTAGAGGATCTCGACCGTGTCCGCCCCGGCGCGATGGAACGACAACTCGACGATCTGCGCAGGCTCGGCCTCACGTGGGACGGCCCAGTCGTATTGCAGTCACACCGTCTTCCCTTGTACCACAAGGCTATCGACCAATTGCGCGAGCGTGACCTGACCTATCCCTGCTTCTGCACACGCAAGGAGATCCTGCAGGCACCGTCAGCGCCCCATGCTCCAGACGGCGCCTACCCCGGCACGTGTCGGAACCTTTCGGAGGCCGAACGCGCCGAGAAATCGGCAAGTGGCCGATCTCCCGCGCTGAGGCTACGGGCCGGCATCGACTCGTTCACCGTCCATGACGAACTGTTCGGCGAGGTGACGGGACCAGTCGACGACGTCGTCCTGCTCCGCGGAGACGGGGTGCCCGCTTACAACCTTGCCGTTGTCGTCGACGACGGTGCACAGAACATCGACCAGGTGGTTCGCGGCGACGACCTCCTGACCTCGGCTCCGCGTCAGGCATACCTTGCCCAGCTGCTCGACATCGAACCACCGTCGTACGCCCACGTTCCTCTTGCCTTGAACAGTGAAGGCAAGCGACTCGCGAAGCGCGACGGCGCAGTGACTCTGGCAGATCAACTCGAGGCCGGACGCAGTACCGAGCAGGTTCTGACGATGATCGCGTCGAGCATCGGTCTCGCCGAACCCGGCGAGGTTGTCACACCACCCCAATTGGCGGATCGATTCGACTCTCGCAAGATCCCCCGGACCCCGTGGATTTTCCCGGCGAAGTAAGTGACGTATCAATCGGTGCCTCGTCGGAACAAAACTACGATTGTCCGATATGACAAAGCCGTCCGCAATAGCTATTCGTTGGCAATTCTCGAATAGTGAAGTACGGTCGAGACTGGCGAAGGAAATTCAGGGCGAGTTGTTCCTGCAAAACCACGCCCGGGATCTGAACCTGGAATCCGACCACAGTACCCACTTGCAGCATCCACGCTGACACGCACGTGCGGCACGGGCGACTCAGGACGAAAAGGAATACGCATGGTCCGCGAGCTTCGCGAGGCACTCGACGACCATCAATTCGAGGTGTTGTATCAACCCCAGGTCAATCTGAACTCGTCAGCAATTATCAGCTATGAAGCTCTTTTGCGTTGGCGCCATCCGCTGCGAGGGTTGATCGAACCTCAAGATTTCATGCGCTCCGCCGAATCCTCTGGGCTCATCATTCCCATCGGGCTACAAGCTCTGGAAATGATTTGTGCCCAAACAGCGTCGTGGCCTGAGCACATGATGGTCGCGGTCAACTTTTCGCCTCGCCAACTCGCTACCCCGCACGCCGCTCACGAGATCCTCGGAGCGCTCGACAGTTCACAAACGCCACTGAGCAGAATAATCGTGGAAGTCACCGAACTCGGCGTCGTAGGCCGGCATGCCGCCGAGACTCTTCACGTCTTGCACAACGAGGGAATTCGAATCGCGCTGGATGATTTCGGGGCGGGCTTCGCGTCCTTCTCCGCATTGTCGGAATTGCCGCTCGACATTCTCAAGATCGACCAATCCTTGACCTGGGCTGTCAGCGCAGCGGGTCGTGCTGGAGACCGCGCCTTCATGGTCATGGAGTCCATCGCCGACATCGCTCGGAAGCTAGGGCTTGATTCGATCGCAGAGGGCGTCGAAACCGCGGAACACGCAGCCAACGTCTTGCGGGCCGGCTGCGACATGGGCCAGGGCTATTACTTCGGCAAGCCACTTCCTGCGTCGTCCGTCGTCACTCCCGTGTGAGCGCTCGCCACTTCAGCACGACGGCACTTCAGTACGACGACGATGCACTCGCTATGAGTGCGACCACGAGAATCACGGCAAAAATTGCCAAGAAGGCCGCGCCGACCGCAATTCCGGCTATCGCAAGCCCGCGCCCCTGTTGACCTGTCTGCTTGATCTGATTGAGCGCGACAATTCCCAGAATGATTCCGACGATTCCGCCGAGACTGTAGAAGCAACCACCCGCAAGCGATACAACCAGCGATGCAATTGCGAGACCATTGGTGCCGACCGGCTGCATCGGCGGTGCGTACCCACCCGCGAATTGATTCGGTTGACCGTACGGGTTCGGAGGTTGGCCGTACTGAGGCTGTCCGTATTGAGCCTGTCCGTATTGTCCGGGTTGCTGATATTGATTCTGCTGATATTGATTCTGCGGTCCGAAATTCTGCGGCGGCAGGTACGGGTTCGGTTCACCGATTCCGCCCGGCTGGGGGTTATTACCGGGCGGGTTGTACGACGGCGGTGGATAACCCGGGTACTGCTCGTTGGGAGTGGTATATCCGGGAACTTCAGGTGAAGACTGCGTTTCGGACGGGGACACGCCGTACCCCTCAGGAGGCAGGCTCGGAAATTCTCCGTACCCAGGTTTTGCCTGGTAATCGCTCGAAGAATCGTCGTTGTTGCCCCCGGAACTCGTCATACAACGCAGCCTAAACCACAGGTGACCTCCGAATCCAAGTGAGCAGATGTCATCCACATCGCTCTTTGATCCCAGTAGGGTCATATCCACTGTCACACTCGAGCGCGATATTTACGACTGAGGGGAACACATGACAACCGGTGGGTACGACCCCAACCAGAATCCAGAAGGCGGGAAGCAATTCCCACCCCAGGATCCATATGGCCAGCAGGGAACACCTCCTCCCGGAAGTTACCCACCACCCGCAGGCCCCCCGCAGGGCGGTAGCTACCCGCCGCCTCCACAGGGCGGAAACTTCCCGCCCCCTCAGGGTGGCAACTACCCGCCTCCCGGTGGATACCCGCCGCCGCCCCAGGGCGGAAACTTCCCGCCGCCTCCGCAGTTCAACGACCAAGGTGCGTACGGCGGAGGAAACCGGCTGCCTTCGGGTGCTCAGCCGGGCGATCTGTGGATTCGACTCGGTGCCCGCATCATCGACGGCATCATCGTCGGCGTCATCGCCGCGATTCTGGCTCTATTGGTCAGTGACTCCGACAGCTTGATTCTGGTCTCGGGACTGTTCTCGGGAATTCTGACCTTCGCTTACTTCATCGCAATGGAAGTAACGCAGGGTCGGACTTTGGGAAAGATGATTCTGGGCCTTTCAGTACACGGTCCGGGTGGCGCACCTCGCCCCTCCGTCCAGCAGTCTGCGATTCGCAACGCCTTCACGTTGCTCTCGATCATTCCGATCATCGGCGGAATCCTCGCGTTGGTCGCCTACATCGTCATCGCGGTCACGATCAACAACAGCCCCACCAAGCAGGGCAAGCATGACGAGCTCGCTGGTGGAACTCAGGTAGTCAAGGGTTAGGTGCGCATATGACAACCGGTGGGCACGACCCCAACCAGAATCCCGAGGACGGAAAGCAATTCCCGCCCCAGGATCCCTACGGCCAGCAGGGAACGCCTCCTCCTGGGAGCTATCCCCCGCCGGCGGGGCCTCCGCAGGGCGGAAGCTACCCGCCGCCTGGTGGATACCCCCCACCTCCTCAAGGTGGCAATTACCCGCCGCCAGGTGGATATCCGCCGCCTCCGCAGGGTGGAAGCTATCCCCCTCCCGGAGGCAACTACCCACCGCCCGGTGGATACCCGCCACCTCCCGGAGGCGGCAACTTCCCACCGCCGCCCGCCAATGACTACGGCGCAGGATTCGGTGGACCGCAGCTTTCCGTGGGCGCCGCAATTACCTACGGCTGGAACAAGTTCAAAGACAACGCATTGGTTTGGATCGGAATCTCGATCATCGCGTTCTTGATCGCCGGACTGATCCAGGGCGCTTTCAACGGTTTCGACTACACCAATACCGAATTCAGCGCGCTGTCGATCGTGGGTGGATTGGTCACCGCTATCGTCGGCTACATCATCCAAGCCGCATTCCTTCGTGGAGCGTTGAGCGAACTGGATGGAATCAAGCCGGCTTTCGGCACCTTCTTCCAATTCACCAACATCGGCGCAGTTGTTCTCGGCGGTTTCCTGGTAGCAGTGGCAACTTACGTCGGTTTGGCTCTCTGCATCATTCCCGGCATCATCGCGGCGTTCCTGCTCTACTACACGCTGACCTTCATCGTGGACAAGAATCAGGATGCGATTTCGGGCATCAAATCGAGTTACGCGTTGACCTCGTCGAACGTCGGGACATTGGTCCTGCTGGCGCTCGCTCTGATCGGTATCAACATCATCGGCGCGCTGCTGTGTGGAATCGGTCTTCTGGTGACGGCGCCCGTCGCACTGATCGCCAGCACCTACGCATACCGCGTGCTGACCGGCGGCCATGTAGCTGCCTGATCAGTTCGTTTGCATCACCGAAGGCCCTGCGGTTCCACGTGAAACCGCAGGGCCTTCGGTGTGTTCTGCGCAACTGGACGGTCGCCAACTCGCATCCGAGCGCCTTGTGGTGCTTGGATGACGGACGTGACAGCTCAGGATCAGCAAGACGAATCGACCCACGAAACCAAATTTGCGCACGTCAGCCGGGGTTATTACCCGACGATCGTCGCGCTCTTCACCGCAACGCTGCTGATCTCGAACGTGGCGGCGACCAAGGGGGTCGCCTTCTTTGCGGATTCCGACTTCTCGCTCGGTCCCTTGCAGATTCTGCCCATCATCACCGATGGTGGATTCTTCTTGTTCCCGCTCGCCTACGTCCTCGGTGACGTGCTCAGCGAGGTCTACGGCTTCAAAGCGACCCGACGCGCGATCTACCTGGGCTTCGGCGCACTGATTCTTGCCGCTGCGTGCTTCTGGATTGCAGTGCAACTCCCGTCGGCAGAGTTCTACGAGAACCAGGCCGCCCTCGAAACCGTGGTCGGTGTCATTCCCCGGCTACTGGTCGCAGGCTTGGCCGCCTACCTCGTCGGACAGCTACTGAACTCACTGGTTCTGGTCATGATGAAAAAGCGCATGCAGGAGAAGCATCTGTGGGCGCGACTGATCGGCTCGACCGTCGTCGGCGAATTCGCCGATACCCTCATCTTCTGTTCCATCGCGGCCGGTGTCATCGGCATCAGCACATGGGAAGACTTCATCAACTACGTGCTGGTCGGCTTCCTGTGGAAGACGCTTGTCGAGGTTCTGGTCATGCCGATCACCTACCGCGTCATCGCATACGTGAAGAAGCGCGAACCGACCTACGCCTGAGGTGCAGGCGTCTTCGCCGCGTAGAACTTTCCGAGCATGTCTGCCTTGAAGTCGTGGAAGTACCCACCTTCGATGCTGGCTCGGATGTCGTCGACCAACTTCACGGTGAATCGCTCGTTGTGGATGGTGCAAAGCGTCGACGCGAGCATTTCCTTCGCCTTGAAGAGGTGATGGATGTACGCGCGGGTGTAATTGGCGCACGTGTAGCAGTCGCACTCGTCGTCGATAGGCGTGAAGTCACGACGGAATCGGCTGGTGTTGATGTTGAACCTGCCGGAGCGGACGTAAATCGCAGCATTGCGAGCAACACGCGACGGGTTGACGCAGTCGAAAGTGTCCGCGCCGTTCTCGATTGCGACGAAGAAGTCGTCCGGTTCACTGATGCCGAGCATATGACGCGGCTTGTTCTCGGGTAGTTCCTCGTTACACCAACGCACGATCGTTCCGAGGTTCTGCTTCTCGAGGGCGCCGCCGATGCCGTAGCCGTCGAAGCCGTATCCGTTCTCGCCTTCGATCGACTCGAGTCCGCGGCAGGCTTGACGTCGCAGATCTTCGTACTGCGCGCCTTGGATCACGCCGAAGAGAGCCTGATAGGGCTTGTCAGCGCGTTCGGCGGTGAGCTTCTCGTGTTCATTGATACAGCGGATCGCCCACGCCTGCGTGCGCTCGACCGATCGCTCCTGGTAGCCGCGGGTGTTGAGCAGCGTTGTGAGCTCGTCGAACGCGAACATGATGTCGGCGCCGAGCTGATGCTGGATCTGCATCGACACCTCGGGGGTGAAGCGATGCTTACTGCCGTCGAGGTGCGATTTGAACGTCACGCCCTCGTCGTCGACTGTCGCGAGACGCTCCTTGCCCTTCGCGATGACGTCGTCGGACTGCACACCGACGGCCTCCATCGCGAGCACCTTCTTGAACCCGACGCCAAGAGACATCACCTGGAAGCCACCGCTGTCGGTGAAGGTGGGCCCGTCCCAGTTCATGAACTTGCCCAGCCCGCCGGCCTCGTCGACGATGTCGGGGCCCGGCTGCAGGTACAGGTGGTACGCATTGGCGAGCAACGACTGCGCACCGAGTTCCTTCATGGACTCGGGAAGCACGGCCTTGACCGTGGCCTTGGTTCCGACAGCCACGAACGACGGCGTCGCGATATCGCCGTGCGGTGTGTGGATGGTTCCGGTTCGTCCGAGCCGGTCCTCGAGCCTGGTCCCAATGGTGAAAATCGACTCGGGACGCTTGTCGACGGAGGGCGCGGGCGGTGTCGGTACTGCAGAAGTCACGGGCTCAATCCTGTCACAGGAGCAAATATCGCCGTGATCACAGCGAAGAAAGTTCCTACGCGATCAGCATCCGACATTGGTCTACTGACCGAACCCGAGCGGTACCGCCGCGTGAGGGTCCCCACCATACTTCCCACTACACATCCCCCGGCTCGACCGGTTTACCCCGCCAACCCGCTGACAGGAGCTCACTTGACGAGACAGACCGGCCAGACCTACAACTTCGTCACCGTCGACGTCACAGACTCGATTGCCACCGTGACTATCGACAAACCTCCAGCCAACGCATTCAACCCCAGCATGATCGCCGAGCTTCTGGAGATACTGCCGGTACTCGCGTCGGACCAGACCGTCCGCGTCATTGTCGTGACGGGCACTGGACGGTTCTTCGTCGCCGGTGCGGACATCACCGTGATGCGCGAGCTGACGGAAGAAACTCAGCGCGCGATGCGCCCGTGGGTCGACGTACAGCGGATCCTCGAGTCGGCTCCCAAACCTGTCGTCGCGAAGATCAACGGGCACGCACTCGGCGGCGGAGCAGAACTGACGTTGGCCTGCGACTTCCGCATCATGGCGCAGTCGGCGACCATCGGCTTCCCCGAGATCGGACTTGGGCTTTTTCCGGGTGCCGGTGGCAGCCAGCGACTTCCACGCCTCATCGGGGCTCACCGAGCCAAAGTGCTCATGATCGAAGGCAAGCGCCTCAGCGCCGAGCATGCACTCGATATCGGCCTGGTCGACACCGTCGTTGCGGACGCCGACCTCGATGCGCATTGCGCTGACCTCGCACGCGAACTCGCGACGAAACCCACTGCCACCATCGGAATGATCAAACGCATTGTCGACGAGGGCATGTCGTTGCCGCTCGATCAAGCGCTGGATCTCGAATTCGAGGCAGTGCTCGACCTGATCAAGACGGACGACGCTGCTGAGGGACTTCAGTCATTCCTCGACAAGCGGTCCCCCACCTTCACGGGACGCTGACAGCTCCCATTTACCGAGAGGCCATCATGCTCAACAAATTTCAGAAGAAATGGGTGGGCGCAGTCGCTTCTCTCGCCGCCCTGACGATCGCGGTCAGCGGATGCACCCGGCCCGCTACCGACAACTCCGCGGAAAGTGGTGGCCTGGTACGGATCGCGGTGGGTGTAGACCCGTCGTACGCCCCGATTTTCCTGGCCGACCACGAGGGCATGTTCGAGGCCGCCGGCCTCGACGTCCAGGTCATCCAGACGGAAGGCGGGGCGGCGGGCGCCCAGAACGTCGTAGCCGGAACTTCGGAACTCTCCGGCAATGCCGACTCGACGGCACTGTCCGTCATGGCCGCCAATCCGAGCCTGCGGGCGCTGGGCGTATTTCAGGAATCCGACCGATACTTCCAGGTTGTACTGAGGAATGGCGTCGAGCCGAAGTCGATCAAGACCATGGGCGTCTTCCCCGGCATCGGCCTCTACTTCACGAACCACTACCTGGCCAGTCTCGGCATCGACCCCACGACGGTCACACTCGTGAGCACAAGCCCGCCCGAACAGCCTG
This sequence comes from Rhodococcus qingshengii JCM 15477, assembly GCF_023221595.1. NCBI lineage: Bacteria > Bacillati > Actinomycetota > Actinomycetes > Mycobacteriales > Nocardiaceae > Rhodococcus > Rhodococcus qingshengii. Next base: position 403,736 of record NZ_CP096563.1, on the reverse strand, counting down.
CTTTGCTGGCGCGCGGTGACATCGACGGCTTCCTGTCCTTCGACCCCTGGGTGACGCAGAGTGTCAATACCGGCGGGCGCGTTGTTGCCACGACCGGCGACTTCGGCGCCAAGTACGCCCAATGGATCATCGCTTCGGACAACTGGTTGTCCGCGAACGAAGAAACCGCAGGCAAGGTGTTCAAGGTGATCTCGGAAGCGTCGGCAATCGTGAACTCGGATCCGGATCGGGCTGCAACCGCAATTGCCGCGTCTATCCAGATGGACCCGGCCGAGGCCGCAGACCGGGTGACCCAAATCGATTTCGGTGGACGCGGATTCACCGAGGACGACGTGGAGCGCGCAAACGAACTTGTTGCATTCTTCCGCGAGCAGGGCAAGATCTCCGCGGACATCGATCCGTCCGCTGTCCTCCTCGCGGGATGGTTCGAGCAGAACGCCGCCTGAGCGGAGAGTGAGAACGGGTCCGGTGGGCAGACCGAAATCATGTCGCCCACCGGCCCGCAGAACTACGTTCGACACCAGTCGGTTCGGCGATATCTTTCGATTGAAACGGAGTAGTTGTGGTGCATCCCCCGGTACGGGTCGTAGAGATTTCCAGTCCGTTTGCGCGATTCGCCGGGCGCATCCTGGTCGGGCTGGGTTTCGAGGTCATTCTGGTAGAACCACCCACCGGTGACCCCAGTCGCACCGAGTCCCAGGGTGATTCGTACTTGCATTGGCATGCGGGCAAGAAGTCCGTTGTCCTCGATATCGACGACAGCAACGATCGCCTCGCTTTCGAAGCACTGCTGCGCAGTGCCGACGTCCTGCTCGACGGCAGCGCGACCGGCGCTCTACGCGACAACCGAGGATCTCTCGTTCACGTACGAGTGACACCCTTCGGCACAACCGGACCGCGAAGTGACTGGAAGGCAACAAATCTGACCGTCGCGGCACTCGGCGGGATGATGGCCCAGGTCGGCGATCCCGAGCACCCTCCACTGCTGCTCCCCGAACTCCAGGCTGAGCAGCTCGCCGGAATCAATGCCGCAATCGGCGTGCTTCTCGGACTGCGTTCGCAATCCAAGGGCCACAACCCGTTGCTGGAGATCAGCGCTCAGGAATGTGTTGCCGCCGCGCTGGAAGCGGGCACTCTTGCCTACATTCACGAGGACCGCGTACCACCGCGTCCGGGCCGGGTACATCCGCTCGTTCCGCACGGACTGTTCCAGGCCGCCGACGGTTATGTCGGTGGCGGCCTCGGCGGTAGCCCCCGCATGTGGGACGGCATGCTGGCCTGGCTGATCGACAACGATGCTCAGGACGATCTCGATCAACCGGAGTGGTCCGACGCGGTCTACCGAAAGACGCATCAGGAACACATTTTCGACGTTCTGTCCGCCTTCATCGCGAAGTGGCCGAAGGAAGAATTCGCGGTCAGCGCGCAGTCACGCAAGTTGCCGTGGGCAGCGGTCGACCGGCCCGAAGAACTGCTGCGTAACCCGCAACTCAACGACCGGGACTTCTTCACCGACGTGACCGGAGATCACGGTACCTACCGCGATCTCGGGTTCGGCTTCGCTTTCCCCGAAGGCCGGCGCATCGGAACGCTCGAGGCTGCCCGGTTGGGCCAGCATCAGGAACTCTTGAAGGCCACCTCGCCTGTGGCAGTGAACGAAACCCACGAGTTCAGCGGTGGCAGCACGCCCAGCCTCGAAGGTGTCCGCGTCCTGGATCTCACGTGGGTGTTGGCGGGCCCGTACGGCACCAGAATCCTTGCCGACCACGGTGCCGATGTCATCAAGGTCGAATCGATCGGACGCCCGGACCCGACTCGCTTTGCACCTTTCATGCATCTCTCGCGAGGACCGCACGACAATCCGAACACCAGCGGGTACTTCAACGACGTCAACCGCAACAAGCGCAGCATCACACTCGATACCCGATCCGCAGAGGGCCTTTCGGTACTGCGCGACCTGATCAGGAACTCCGACGTCGTGGTCGAGAATTTCAGCTCGTCGGTCATGGACAAGATGGGGCTCGGCTACGAACAACTCCGGGAGCTCAAACCGGACATCATCTACGTGTCGATGTCCGGGATGGGTCACACCGGTCCTCGCAAGGACTGGGTGTCGTATGCCGACATCGTTTCGGCAAGTACCGGTTTGACCGCACTGACCGGCTGGAACGCCGATGACGTTGTCGGAGTCATCTACGGCCATGGCGACATCGTCGCCGGACTGCAAGCCGGCGTCGCGATGCTGGCAGCCCTCGACTACCGCGACCGGACCGGCCGGGGACAGCACGTAGACCTGTCACAACTCGAAGCCATGGCAGCGCACATGGGTACCAGCGTTCTCCGAGCCGCCCGGTCACAGTCCCCCGATCCGATCGGCAACAGCCATCACGAACTGGCACCACACGGCGTGTACCCGTGCCTCGGCAGCGACCGGTGGTGCTCGATTGCCGTTCGCGATACCACGGAATGGAATGCATTGTGCCGCATCATCGAAGCAGAGAAATGGATCGGCAATCCTGACTTCGCGAGTGCAGAAAGCCGCCAAGCCGATCACGAACGTATCGACGACGCCATCGCCGACTGGACCAGGACTCTGTCACCCGAAACCGTCATGGAACGCTTGCAATCGGCGGGTATCGCGGCCGGCACCGTCCAGGACGGACGCGACCTGGTCGAGAGCGATCCACATCTTCGGGCACGCAGTTTCTATTCGGCACAGGAACATCCCCTCGCCGGAACATTCCTCCACGAAGGCATCCCCGTTCGCCGGAACTCCGAACCCGGCTCGATCCGACGCGCTGCGCCGGTGCTGGGCGCGGACACCGACGACGTCCTCGAGTCGGTGCTCGGATACAGCGACGAACTGATCGCCGGACTTCGCGACCAGTCGATCCTGTCCTGACCTCACTCATATTCAGTACATCCATTCACAGATCGCTACTAGGAGACACAATGCGCGCGGCCCGACTCCATCAGTTCGGCACTTCACCGGTCATCGACGACATCGACATTCCCACACGTGAATCCGGTCAGACGCTCGTGCGCATCGACGCTGCCGCGCTCGGCCATCTCGACATCACCGTCGCGAGCGGAAACTTCGGAGTCAAGCCGAACCTGCCACATATCGGTGGAACAGACGGAGCGGCGACGGTAATCGAATCCGACACCTATGAGCCTGGCACCCGCCTTCTGGTCCGAGGCGGCGGAGTCGGACTGTTCAAGAACGGTTGCTGGGCTGAGTATCTGGTAGCGGCAGACAAGGCGTTCACACCCTTTGATCCCGCACTGTCGCCGGCCGTCGCCGCAACCTTCTTCCTGCCCAGCACAACCGGCTATGTTGCCGTCAACGACATTGCAGCCGTCGCTCCCGGCGAACGAGTTGTTGTCGCCGGAGCATCCGGCGCTGTCGGATCGATGGCAGCACAGTTCGCTCTGCTTGCCGGAGCGTCCGAGGTAATCGGTGTTGTACCGCGCGAAGATCAGGCTGCCTTGCTTCCGGAGGGTGTGCGTCCCGTCGTCGGGCAAGGCGACGAACTTGCCGGAGTGGTGGGATCCGAGCCTTCCGTCGACGCCGTGATCGACACGCTTGGCGGCGACGGCTTGCCGCACCTTCTGGCGAGTGTTGTCCCCGGTGGCCGGGCTGCCCTGATCGGATATACCTTGGGTAAGAGCCTCACCCTGGACTTGCCGAACTGGTTGCTCAGCGATGTCCGGATCCTGCCCGTCAACATGATTCGCAAGACTGCCCGGCAAGCCGAACTGGCACCTGAAATGATCCGGCTGCTCATCGAAGGCAAGATTTCCGTTGCAGTGCAGGAGTTTCCGCTGGATGACATCGCAACGGCACTGCAGTTGATGGGTGAGGGCAAGGTTGCCGGCCGGGCCGTCGTCGTACCCTGAGGGATACAATTACCCATGCCCCACGACGCACATGCCATTCCGCGCTCGCTTCCGGATTTGATCCGGAGGCGAGCTTTGGAGCGTCCGGAGCACCCGGCGCTCGTCGTCGACGGGATCACGGTCACCTACCGCGAATTGCGGGATCGTGCAGCGTCGATGGGGGCGGATCTCCGTAATCACGGTGTCGGCCGTGGGGAGCGCGTGGCGGCACTGTCCGGCAACAGGATCGAACTGGCAGACCTTGTTCTCGGATGCGCGTGGATCGGTGCGGTTGTCGTCCCACTCAATACGGCCCTCCGAGCCGACAGTGTTGCCGGCGCACTCGAACAGGCTGGTGTACAACGGATCCTGGTTTCACCCGAATACTCAGGCGCTGTAGCCGGATTCGACGGCACCGTGTGGGTCATGGGTGAACAGTGCGTCCCCACTGCCGGTTCGCATCCGGGCTGTGAGCCCGAGACCCTCGATCCGCTCGACCTGGCCGCGATACTCTTCACCTCCGGCACCACCGGTCTGCCCCGAGGCGTCCGATGCCCGCACGCGCAGTTCCTGCAGTGGGGCAAAGGCGTCGGCGCCTCACTCGGGCTCACCGGGGACGATGTGCTGTACAACTGCCTGCCGCTGTTTCACACCAATGCTCTCAATGCCTTTGTTCAGTCCCTTTGGGCCGGGTCTACTTTTTTCCTGGGACAACGCTTTTCGGTCCGCAATCATTGGCGCGAAGTTCGCGAGATCGGCGCAACTGTCGACTACCTACTGGGTGCGATGGTGGCCATGTTGATGAACGCGGACCCATCGCCGCAAGACCGACAGCACAGCGTCCACGTGGCACTTGCCCCCGCAACACCGGCTCATCTGATCGAACCGTTTGCCCAGAGATTCGGTGTAGAACTCGTGGACGGATTCGGAAGTACCGAAACCAATCTCGTGATCGGCACACTTCCGGGAGATCGGCGGGCCGGGTACATGGGGCGGGTGATGAGTGGCTACGACGCCGCAGTCGTCAACGACGGTACTGCGGCCGCAGACGGGGAGCCCGGCGAACTGGTGGTCCGCAGCACGATCCCCGGCGCCTGTTCACTGGGCTATCTGGGCGAGGAGATTCCGGCGACGGAGAGTTGGATACAGACCGGTGACAGGGTGATTCGGGAAGCAGACGGCTGGTTCCGATTTGTCGATCGCATCAAAGACGTGATTCGGCGCCGCGGTGAAAATATTTCCGGGGCCGAAGTGGAAACCGTTCTGGCGTTGCATCCGTCGGTCGGTCAGGTTGCCGTCTTCCCGGTACCGTCGGATCTGGCCGAGGACGACGTCATGGCAACTGTAATACTGCGCCCCGGAGTATCTTTCGACCCCATTTCGATTCTGGAGTTCTCCCAGCAACAGCTGCCGTACTTTGCACTTCCCCGGTACATCGACGTCGTGGACACGTTGCCACTCACCGAAACCGGCAAGGTACAGAAAGCAGTGCTACGTGAGAGGGGCGTCGGCCCACACACCTGGGACTGCGAGAAGAGCGTGTTCCGCGCCCGGCGATAGACCGCGCCTCGCTACTTGCCGCAACCGTTGAACGAACACATCACCGGACTGCAGATCGTGCGCAGAGCCAGCGGGTCGCTCGGCGAATGTGTGCACTTCATGGCATGAAGTTTTCGGGTGATTCCGGCGCCGGCAGTGCGCAGGGCCCCGGTGATGCGGCTGACGTTGAGGCGAGCCGTCGGCGCTGTCACAGACAACGCGCCGGCCAGAGTGCGCGGGCCGCTGAACACCGGCACTGCGACGCTCATGTACCCGAGCCGTGTCTCCTCGACCTCCACCGCGAGTTGTTCCTTACGCATCCGCTCGGTTTGCTGGCGCAGCACGCTGACGGACATCGTCGTTCGACTGGTCAAGGCGGTGAAACCCTGCTCGACTACCTCGTCGAAGACCGATTGCGGGGAGAAGGCAAGGATGATCTTGCCGGTGGCGGTGCAGTACAGCGGGAGCCGACCGGCCACCCGCGACTGCTGATTGAGCCCGCGGTGTCCGATGATCTTCTCGATGTAGAGGACGTCGATGCCGTCACGAACCGCAAAGTGAACCGTCTCCTGCGTCGCCAGCAGTAGGTCCTCCATGTACGGCAGCGCCGCGTCGCGCAGAATCCGCTGACGCGGCACCAATTGGCCCAGCTCGAACAATCGCAGGCCGAGCCGGTACTTGGTACCCGCGCGCTCGAGCAATCCCCACTCGACCAGCTCGCCGGCCAACCGGTGAACCGTCGCTTTCGCGACCCCACTGCGCCGGGTGAGCTCCGTCAGAGACAGGTCACTGTGGTCGGTGTCGAAAGCGTCCAAGATCATTCGAGCCTTGCCCAGGACCGAGGACAGTTCACCTGCAGGCTGCGATGCAGCGGTCGTTTCCGACGCGATGGGTAGTACGGATCCGAACCCGACGGATTGTTGTGGAGCGGCCATGAGTGTCCTCCTGAACGATCTGTGACAGCCTGCCGAGACCGAGTGCCACAACGACCGAGATCGGTCGGGGTCCTCGTTAGGTGCAGGTGCTTCGAGACTGACACTATGGTGACGACACGATGAGACGCACGCCACACGGTCCGCTCAGTGAACCCGTCCCGCAGAGTTTACACGGGGCGCCTACCTGCGTAATTCTCCAGAAACATGCGGACGGCGGATGCAATCTGCGGAGCGTGCTCCTCGACGAGTGCGACGGTCCCCGATTCGACGATCTCCGTTTCCACCACTGCCGCACCCGTCAGGTGTGCACGCAACGGCGCAATGTTAGGCATCGAGAAGGGATCCTTCTGCGCGCCGATCAGCAAAACCGGCGCAGTCACCGAACCGACTCTCGCCTCCATGACGTAGCGGGCGCAGGCTTTGTGCCCCTCCGCCGGATCTACCCGGTAGGCAAGCGCGTCTCGGATGAACCTGTCGAGCAGTGCGGTGCCTGGTTCGGGGTAGTAGGGGCGACGCATCTCCCACAGCCTGGTGAGATGGCTACCGTCTGCGGCCCGGTCGACGCAGTCGATCCCACCGGGTCCCGAGTGCCCCTCGCGGTAGTTGCGGTCGGTCCACGGGCACGACGAGAGCACGGCAGCGTGCACCCTCTCGGGGCGTGATGCCGCCATCTCGAGCGCCACTGCCGCACCGGTGTGGTGACCGATGACCGTGACTCGATCGACGCCCAGGGTGTCGAGCAATTCCCACGCGCCTCGCGCATAGGTCTCGATGGTCTGCGGGCCGGGCACCGGAGCACTGTTGCCGTACCCCGGCATGTCCATCGCGACAACGCGGAAGTCGTCGGCAAGGAGTGGAATGAACTCGCGGAACTCGTCCCACGACCGGGGCGCCTGATGAAGCAGGAGAATCGCCTCACCCGAACCTTGCTGCGCGTAATGCAATTGCCCGAAAGACGAATCAACGTATCCGAGTTGCAGGCCGCCAGCCATCAGAACGCCGCAACCATCGGGGTATCGACGCCGACGATGTCGATCTTTGCCGAACCACCCGGATTTCCGACGGGCTCGCTACGGGTAGGCAAGACCTCGAGGAAGAAGCGCTTGTTGTCTTCCTTGAAATCCGGGTCTGCTTTCCGGTCGACGGTGATCGCCTCCACCGGGCAGGCCAATTCGCAAGCGCCGCAATCGATGCATTCGTTCGGGTTGATGTAGAGCTTGCGATCACCCTCGTAGATGCAATCCACGGGGCATTCTTCCATGCACGATCGGTCCGTGTAGTCGATGCATGCTTCACCGATGACAAATGCCATTGCCTAGCTCTCCTGTTCGGTGGAGTGTCCAGGGAAGATTTCTGCTTCCGGATCCAGCACTGCCGCAGCGTTGTTCACCGCAGTCGCGGCCTCGCCGAAACCGACGGCGATCAAGCGGACCTTGCCGGGATAGTCCGTGATGTCCCCGGCGGCATACACACGCGGAACATTCGTCTCCATCCGTGTGTTCACCGCGATGTGGCGATTGTCGATCTCGATTCCCCACTCCATCATCGGACCGAGGTCGGCCGTGAATCCCAACGCAGCGATGACGGATTGAGCGGGCAGCGTGGACGTGCTCTTGTCTTGTTTGTGGGTGATGTCGACCTCGCCGATCCACCCGTTTCCACGTACCGCCGAGACATCGGCGTTGACGAGAACCTGGACACTGCTTTCCTGCACCTTGGCGACTGTGGATTTGTGCGCGCGGAAACGATCTCGCCGGTGAACCAGGGTGACGGACTTGGCAATCGGTTCCAGGTGAACGGCCCAGTCGAACGCGCTGTCGCCGCCACCGACGATGACAACGTCTTTCCCGGTGTGCGCCGACAAATCCGGGACGAAGTAACTCAGCCCCCGATCCATGAACTCCGAACCCTTCGCCAACGGACGCGGGGTGAAGGTTCCGATGCCGCCGGTGATGACAACCGCGCCGGCCACCACGACCTGGCCCGTGCTGGTGGTGATCCGCACCCGGCCGTCGTCGTCATGCGACAGCTCACGAGCCTGCATGCCCAGAAGGTACACCGGATCGAACGGGGCAGCCTGCGCCATCAAACCCTCGATGAGGTTGCGTCCCTTGACCGAAGGGAATCCCGCGATGTCGAGGATCGCCTTCTCCGGGTACATCGCACTGACCTGTCCCCCCGGTTCCGCAAGGGCATCGATCACGGCAACCGAGAGGCCGCGGAAGCCTGCGTAGTACGCGCCGTACAGCCCGGCGGGGCCGGCACCAATGATCAGAATATCGACGCCGATCTCGTTGTCGGTCGCCGTGGAAGACGTTTTGTTCACACTCGATACGGTATTGCGCCGACGGACTCACGCAAATGAAACCGGTCCGCTCAACAGACCTCGGTAACAGTTGCGGGACAGCACGAAAAGGGCCCGCCGACCTCTCGGTCGACGGGCCCAATGCTCGCAGGAATTCAGTGCGCGAAGAATTCAGTGCGCGAATACCTCGGGTTCGTCTGCTGCGATCTTCTGGATGATGGTCGAGTACGCAAACCACCCCACCTTCTCGGTGCCGACTGCTTCGTAGGTCTGCGCCGCGATCTTCTCGTGCAGGACAACCGGATCACCGGCGGCTCGCGCCGTCAACTCCGCCTGCATCGACCGCTCCATCGACACATACCACCACACTGCGCTCTCCACGGAAGTTCCGACGGTCAGATGACCGTGGTTGGTGAGGATCACGGCCTTGTTCGATCCGAGGGCATCCGCGATGCGAATCCCCTCCTCTTCGTCCAGCGCCACCCCGTGATACTCCTCGTAGATCGAGTGATCCTCGTGAAAGGCGCACGCGTCCTGAGTGATCGGCGCTAGGCGGGTGTGCAGCGAGGAGAACGCCTTACCGTTCAAACCGTGAGCGTGAACAGCTCCGATGACGTCGGGACGAGCCTCGTGAACCTTGCTGTGGATGACAAACGCTGCTCGGTTGAGCGGTCCGTCTCCGGAAATGACCGCGCCGTCCGACGCCACATGCAGCAATTCCTCCGGCTGAACCTGGGAGAAGTGCCGCCCGAACGGCGCAGTCCAGAAAGTCTCCGGATCTTCTGGGTCTCGGGCGGTGATATGTCCCGAGATTCCCTCGTCCAAACCGAATTTCGACAAAATCCGATACCCGCCGATGACAGCGGTCTTGCGACGACGCCGCTCACTCTCGATATCGGTGAACTCGGGCGGTCCCGGAATTCCGGCCTGCTCGGCATTGCTCAGCGGGTGATTCATGCTGCGCTCCTAACTATTTGACGCCGTAACGGGCGAGGTACCGCGAGGACAGAATGCGGAGAATCCGGTCGAAGATGAAGCCCATGATGCCCAGGACGATGATGCCGACGAACGTCCAGTCGATCCGGCCGTAGTTTCGAGCCTGCCAGATCATCGAACCGATACCCTGGTCGGCGGCGACGATCTCCGCCGACACGATGGTGAGGAAGCTGTTGCCCATCGCCAGGCGAGCGCCCGTGACGATGCCGGGGATCGACGACGGCAAGACCACCGTCTTCATGATCTGAAGTTTGTTGGCACCAAGATTTGCCGCTGCCTGCAGTTTGTTCTCGCTGATCGCTACAGTCGCGGCAATCGTGCTGACCGTGACGATGAATACCGAGGTGTAGAAGATCAGAACAACCTTCGACGTCTCACCGATGCCGAACCAGACGACGGCGAGAGTGACAAACGCAATAGGCGGAATGAACCGGAAGAACTCGATGTACGGATCGAGGAGCTGTCGCACGATGGAAATGCGGCCCATCAGAATTCCGACGGGAGCACCGATCACGACACCCAGGAACCAGCCGATGAGAATTCGCTGACCCGATGCGGTGATCGACGACCACAGAACGCCGCTCTCCCACAGTTCCTGTGCCGCCGACCATACTTCGGCCGGTGACGCAATGGTGGTCGGCCCGTACCACCACGCCAGGAACGACCAGATGCCCAAACCGATTGCCGCTGAGGCTGCATACATCAGCGTCGCTTTGACAATCTTGGATCGCCGCGCCGACGAACGCTTTTTTGTCTCCGCCACCTTCGCTGTTCTCACACCGGCTGAACCACCGGTCACTACAGCCGTCACAGCTCGTCCTCCTCAATGCCTTGGTTCCGCAGCGACGCAACCACTTCTGCCCGAATGTCGTCCCGCAGCTTCTCGTAGAGCTCGATCACCTCGGGATCGTTGCGGTCTCGCGGACGAGCCGCATTGACCTCGTAGACGCTCTTGATCCGGGCCCGCGGGCCGGCCGACATCACGATCACACGGTCAGCCAACGTCAGTGCCTCGTCGATATCGTGAGTCACGAATACCACGGTGCAGCGGGTGTGCCGCCAGATACGGTCGAGTTCGGTCTGCAGAACCTGACGAGTCTGAGCGTCCAACGCACCGAACGGCTCGTCCATGAGAACCAACGACGGCTGGTTGGCAAGAACTCGTACGATCTGAACACGTTGCCGCATACCGCCGGACAGCTGCGAGGGGAACTTCGCACCCGCGTGGGGCAAGCCGACCATCGCGAGGTACTCGGCCGCGATACTCGCCTGCTCGCTGCGGTTCGCTCCACGCATCCTGGGGCCGTAGGCCACGTTCTGGCTCACGGTCATCCATTCGAACAACGCTTCGGAGCTCTGAAACACCATGCCGGCGTGGCGGTTACTGCCGGCGACGACATCTCCGTCGCACACGATCTCGCCGGCGCTGGGTTCCACGAAGCCGGCCATGGACGACAGCAGCGTCGACTTGCCGCAGCCACTCGGACCGAGCAGACAGACGAATTCACCTGGCTGCACGTGCATGTCGATTCCGGCGACGATCTCCGCCGCGCCGAAGCTGATTCCGAGGTCGACCACGTCGATGGCAACACCGGTGTTCTTCTTGCCGGGGCCGGCTGTCCCCGCGCTATTCGTCGAGCTGGTCGTTGAACCACTTGTTGCGATACTCACTGTGCACCATCCTTGTACCAATCCAGAAGCATTGCCGATTCGAGATCCGGCTGGTCGCTGAGAACACCGATCGACTTGTAGAAATCTACGATCGACTGAGCCGACTCGACATCCGCAGCTTCGAGATTCACCACGGCGAAGTCGATCTCGTCCACCGCGGCAATAGTCTGATCCTCGCTGACGTTCACAGCCGCCTTGGTCGCGGACGCTGCCACGCCCGGATCCGACTCGACCTTGCGCGTTGCCTCGTCGAGCACCTTCGCGACGGTTCGCGCTGTCTCTTCGTTGGCCGACAACCACGGAGCCGTCGTGATCGCCCAATGATGATAGAACCAGCCGTAGTCTCCGGTTACTGCCACCACGTGGCCGGTTCCCTGATCCAGGGCGGTGGCCGGCCACGGCTCCCACAGGACAAACCCGTCGATGTCGCCGCGACTGAGCAGTGCGGGCATGTCCGTCGGGGTCGCCGAGATCATCTCGACCGAACCGGGGGCAATGGAGTTGGCAGCGAGGTACTTGTCCGTCGAAATCTGGCTGAGACCCGGGACGATGCCCATCTTCTTGATCGCAGCCGGTGAGTCGACACCGTTACGCAGCACGACCTTGATGTAGTCACCCGACGCCTCGTACGAGTACATCGCGCGCAACGACGGATTCTGACGCAACTGGGCGATCGTTGTCGTATCGGAGCTACCGGCGATCTGGACCTGCCCGGTCGAGAGTGCGTCGACGGCCTCGCCACCACGACCGAACTGGACGAGTTCGACGTCCAAACCGGCAGCGTCGAACATGCCTTCCTGATCCGCTACGAAGAACGGAGCGTAGGAAGCATCGATTCCGACTGCGATACGCAGTGGTCCACTTCCGGCAGAATCAGCTGTGCTTTGCGTCGCCGGGCGGCTGCATGCGCCGGTTGCAACGGTCAGCAGCAGCGCAGCCGAAACAAGAGCAGTCCTTCCAAACTTTGACAGCGAGGCCATCTACTCACACCTTTGTTTGTGATCTGTGCCGCAGTTGCGGGTCGTGGAGAGCAAACCTAGCTGTGTGTACCTACACCCGAGAACCAACCGGGTCCACCGTGCGGACCGGGGACAGGAACTTACCTCGGCGAAACACTGCACCTGGAGGAACGTGCGGACCGAAATACTTCGGTAACACGGCCCTCGATCACAATGTCCACCGAATCACAATGTCCACCGAATTGTCTGCGAGCGCAGCGCACTGGCGACATTCTGCGCCGTCATCGAATAGATCGACGCACGCGCTCCGGCGCTGCCGCCGGCGACGTGCGGGCTCAGGAGGGTCGAATCGAATCCACGGAGCGGGCTCGAAATCGGTAGTGGTTCAACGTCGAACACATCGAGGGCAGCGCCGCCGACATGCCTGGAACGCAAGGCACGCGCCAATGCCGCGTCGTCGACGACAGCGCCGCGCGCCACATTGACCACGATCGCTCCGGTGGGCAACTGCGCAACTCGATGGGAATTGATCAGTCCCCGAGTTGATTCCGTAAGCGGGACGGCCAGCACCAGGACATCCGCGAGAGGCAGTAACTCGTCGAGTGACACAAACGTCGCAGCCACAGTGTCACGCGGTCTCGAACGCGCGGTGACGTAGACGTCGCAACCGAAGGCGGCAAACAATTCTGCACACCGGCGGCCGATCGAACCAACACCTACGACGCCGACCCGGCGCTGCGCCAGATCGCGGCAATCGCGCGTCAGGATGGATTCCCGTGGCCATCGACCATCGGTAACCTCGTTGTGCGCCCAGAACATGGAGCGGCACAACACACCTGCCGCGAGCACTGCCCACTCCGCAACCGAGTTCGCGTTTGCACCGGGAGTATTCGCCACCGGAACTCCGGCGGCGCGCCAGGCTTCGGCATCGATGAAATTGGTTCCGGCACCAGGCTGTTGGACGAGGAGCACATTCCGGCCGAGCTCTGCTTCCTCCTTGCCCAGTGGCAGATCACCACTCCAGTCCCCCACCACGACGTCGCATGTCGGCAACTCCGCACGGAGCGCCCCCGTGGTGCGCTCAGGTAATCGAACTACCTCCGCCTCACCCCTGACGGCGTCACGGATTGCGGTACCGAGTCCGTTGTCGGCGTCGGCCGTCAGCAGAAGTACTTTCTTCACGAGAACTCCTTCGCTGTAAGACGATGACTGTACCTTCGAAAACGCGGAAGCCGGCCTCCCAATCGAGAGACCGGCTCCATTACGCAGCAGCATATTTGGCAGGAACTTCTCAGATAGCTGCCTTCGCGCTGGCTGATGCCTTTGCCAAGAACTCGAGGCTCAGCGGGTTGTACTTCGCTGCCTGCTCGTGCTGCGGCCAGTGACCGCACTCCGAGTAGAGTTCGAGCTGAGCGCCCGGAATATCCTCGGCCATCTTCTTCGCTTCCGGAACATCACCGAACGGATTTTCCTGACCCCAGACCACAAGAGTCGGCGCCTTGATGAGTGCCATTCGATCCGGGCGCAGCAGGTTCCGCTGGCGAACCTCCATCTCCTGCAAGGAAAGGAGGTTGTGGATGTTGGCGACAAAGTCAGGCTGATGGTAGATCCGGTGACGAGCCTGAACCAATTCCTCGGTTGCATCGGCGGGATCATGCATGAGCAACTGCATACGTGCGCGGGTCAATTCGATGTCGTCACTCTGGACGGCCTTCGCGGTCGACGTCTTGATGCGCTCCATGACTACCGGGTTCGCGACTGTTCCGCCTGCTGCCAGCAACTGCAGCGACAGAACACGTTCGGGCTGCTCGCTGGCCAGGTAGGCAGCGACCCAACCACCGAGGCTTTCACCCACCAAGTGCACACGGTCCAGTCCGACCGCGTCGAGGTAGTTCACCAAATGCTCGACGTAGCGCGGAATCTCGTACGGGTAGTCAGGCTTGCCGGTGTAACCATGGCCGAGCATGTCGATCGCGTGAACCCGGTAAGACTCGGCGTGCGGTGCAATATTGCGTGCAAATGCCTCGAGGTGTCCGCTGGTGCCGTGCAGGAAGATCACGGCCTCGTCACCGGATCCTGCCTGCAGAGAGCGCGTGGGCACACCGCCGGCGTCGACGGTCGTCAACTCGAAATCGAGCCCGGCAAGTTCGTTCCAGATTGTCATCAGAGAAACTTCCTTTACTGAAGGTGCAGATTATGTTGTTGCGCTGTCTGTTCCAGCTGGATCGAGAATCGTGACACCCATACCGGTGAGCCACTCGGGAATCGCTTCGTAGGCAAGGCGTTCACCCGGAACGTAGTCGAGCATCGCGGCCATCATGAGCCAGGTCCGCAACTCCTGCGCACCGTTGCCCGCCTCGTCTTCGATCTGCTGCGTCGTGAACTCGGCAAGCTCACTTGCCTTGCCGCTGGCAAACAGATCAAGAATTCGGTCATCGAACTCCGGAGTGATCGCGGCATCGGCTGCGCGGATGATCTGGCGTCGCCGGACGTCGTAGTCGGACCAGTTCTCCCGGCCGTCCAGCCAGGCTTGAACCATGAAATCCTCGTCCTCACCGTGCGGATCCCGCCAGTCCGGCCAGGGCAGACGATGAGACAATCCACCGGACGCGATCACCACGACCCGGGTATCCGCCGGATACGACGCAACGGCATCCCGCAGGGCCTTCGCCACTTCCTCACATCGCTTGAACGTCGGGAGGGGCGGCGCGAATACGTTGACCACCAACGGAACTATCGGAACATCGATTCCGTCGAGAAGGTACTGAATCGCGTGAGACTGACCATGATCGATCTGCAATCGCGCCGAGTAGGCAAGATCGAACCGGCCACCTTCGATCAGCTCGTTTGCAAGGTGCCTGGCGAACTCCACGTCGACCCGTTGCGGCCCCTTGGGTGTTCCTGACTCGCCACTGGAAATGCACTCTCCGACGCCGAGAGTGAACGCCGGAATCAGATCCAGCCAGAAACCGCGAAAGTGGTTGGAGCCGAGAATCAAGACAACATCGGGTTTCGACGCCGCGATCTTCTCCCGGCTCAGATACAGCGCGTCCCGGAAGCGTTCGGCCTCCGCCTTGTGCGTCGTCTCTTCCCAATGGGTGTTCATCAAGGTGCTGTGGGAGGCACCGATACCCAGAACTATCTTCGCCATCAGTCGATTCCTACTTCCTCGAGCGAGCGGGTGACGGTGTCGAGGGCCACTCGGATCAGATACTTCGTAAATCTCTCCGCCGCAGCCAGGTCCACAGTGTTCATCCCCATCGCGAAGTCCACCTCGAACGGTGCGTCGACCACCTTGGGCATACCCACCCGAATCGTCGGGATGCCGCGGCTGCGCAGGATGTTTGCGTCGGTGGCTCCACTCGCGTCGAAGAAGTCCTGATGCGGCTCTCCTTCGGCAGCTTCCCACGCGTGGACTGCGGCGCGGCGCAACCACATTCGAGGGTCGGAACCCTCACCGGGGATGGCAAGAACCTGTTCGACGTCGATCTGCAGATCCAGCGATTGTGCGATCTCCGCAACGACGGCTTTGAGTTCGCGCTTGGCCGCGGTGGGCGTCGTCCGCGGGCTGAGCCGTAGATCAACGGTAAGGCGCACCTGCTCGGGGGTGAACGACGCTGTTCGCTCCCACCCGCCGCGGATGTTGGCAACGATCCCCTGAGGCGCAACCAAACCGTCCTGATGCGCCGCCGAGTACTTCGGGAACCATTCCTCCAACTTGGCGACCACCTCGCCGGCTGCGGTAATCGCGTTGCGGTACGGCAACCGGTGGCGCGAGCCGACGTAGGTGTGCAGACCGTGCACCGTGATCTCGAACCAGGCCAGTCCCACTTCTTCCCAGGAAACCGTCCAGCCGGGCTTGGCGATCAACGCGCAGTCCGCCCACACTCCCTGTTCCAGGAGGAACGAGCAGCCGACGCCCTGGCCGGTGTTGCGTCGGGGGTTTCCGACACCGGGGCGGGCATTGGTCGGCATACCACCGGCGCCGAATCCGAGCACCAGGTCACCGCGGAGCGGAATACCGGCTGCGGCAATTGCTTCGGCCGCCGCGACAATGCAGACGGCGTGGCCTTTGGGGTTCGACGCACCCAATCCGATCACGTAGTTTTCGTCGAACTGGGCGTGCGGCGTCAGATCCGCTCGCAGCTCATTTCCCACCCACGGCAGGTCTTCCGCCGGATCGCCGGTCGTGACGGTGTCGATCGGCGCATACAGCAACAGGTCCGGTCCGGACCCGTCACCGCGGAGCCTTCCCCACGAGTTCGCCTGCCGATCATCGAGATCCATTGTGTGGGCCTCGATGCCCGACGCTGCCAGGACCGCCGTGATGTGGCGGGCCAGCGGTGCTTCGTCACCCGTCGGACTGGGAATGTTGACCACCGAAGTGGCGAGATCCCGCAATCGCGCACGATCGACATGGGCGTAGGCTCGCTCGACCCATTCCCGGCGCTCGTCGCCTAGGCCTGCGAGAGCATCGGCCCTCGCAGTGCTCATGGATTGACCTGATGTACCTGAGTATTGCTGCGCTCGCCGGCCAGCTGCCACAGCTTGGGAACTGCCACTGCAACAGCGGCACCGATAGCGACAGCCGTCAGAATCTTGAACATGTATCTCTCCTATTCGCTGGTGCCGGTGGGAATCTGAGCGTCGGCGACAGGGGCTGAGCGGGGCGTTGGCGTCCGGCGCTCTCGGGTGGGCCTGACCGGCGCCTTGGGGGTGTGCTTGGCCGCGTCGGCGATCTTCTCGGCGTACTCTTCCTCTGCCAGATTTCGCCACGTCGTCAGCGACACGTCCGGTCGGTACAGCTTCTCCGGCGGTGCGTCGGTGACCTCGACCATCCACGCATCCTGACCCGAGAACTGACCGTGGAACAGCCAGCGGATCGCGCCGAGGTACTTGGCGTAGAAGCCCAATTTTGCTGCGCCGGAGACGAAGTTGACCATGAGGCCGACGTACTTGTGGTTGTCTTCGTCCACCGGGACGTAGAACTCGTAGTGAATGAACTTGGGGTACGCGATGCGCAGGACACCCGGCATGGACAGTGAAGCAAAACCGGGGAAGTTCTGAGCTGCGATCACAGGATTGACGTCCAGACCGGCGCCGACGTTTCCGATCTGCGAAATCTGGGTCTCGTCCGGCTTCTTCTTCCACCACCGCTTGTTCGTCCAGGTTCCCACGCCCGGGAATTCCGCCTCCCAGTACACCTCTTCCTGCACGCGGTAGATCCAGCGTCCCTCCGGAACGATGCTCGTGATGTTCCACGTCGGCATCGGCTTGAACAGACGCCACAATGCGGTGCGGTGCAGGTACTTCGCATGTCCCTCGTCGAAACCGTTCTCACATGCGAAGCGCCAGTTGCCTTCTCGGGGCTGAATCCGACCACCGACGATACCCTTGTTCTCCACCAGCTCACGCGGCAACTGGTCGTCGATGGACGGCGCCGGCTCGTTGGCGATCGGGATGTACACCCACACCAGACCGAGTCGCTCCTCGATCGCATAGGTCTGGACGTTCAGCTTGCCGCAGATCTTGGAATCCGGACCGTCGGTGATGACCGCGGCCAGCTTGCCGTCAGTGAGCCGGTACGTCCAGCCGTGGTACGGGCAGCTGACAGTTCCCGGGAACTGCTGATCGCCCTCGGACAACGGAACGCCGCGGTGCGGGCACCGATCGTGCAGGGCATATGCCTTGCCTGCGTCGCGGATGATCGCCAGCTTTTCACCACAGATGGTGAAGCTCTTGGGGTCTTTGGTGATGTGGTTCGACCACGTGACCGGGTACCAGTAACCGCGGTATCCGCTGCCGGCTGCGTTGTAACCCGGCCATGCCGTCCAATCCTGCCGACCGGCCGCTCGTGGCCGCTCGGGCAGCGCGAACGTGGCTTCCGACGCCTCGACACCAGTCATGTGAAGTCCTCTCGACACTGAACGTTTGAATGAAACAGATCTTGGGTGAGATTGCGATCTACGCCAATGGATTCGGTTCGCTCAGCAGACCCGGACCACCACAGCGGTTCCGACGGCACACAGCACGCCATTGTCCGAATGCTCCCGCAATGCCAAAGTTAGTTGGTCACTGTCGATTTGGGACACTTCACCCGACACCTCGAGTGTGGTTCCGACGGGCGCGGGCGCACGATTCTGCCAGGAGACGGACACAACTCCTTCGTATCCACCGGCAAAGTGTGACGCGGCACGAAAGAACAGCGTGCCCTGCAACTGGGCCATGACCACCGGTGCGGACAACCCCTCCGTCTGCGCATAGGAGGCGTCGTAGTGAATACGGTGCGAATTGTGCGTCGACGCCCCGAATCGAAGGATCCGAACCGGATCGCAGACCAAGGTCACCGATTCGATCGGCGTGCCCACGACTACTGTTTCGGTCATCGGACGATGAACTTCTCGACGACCTCGGCAAATGCGCCGGACTGCGCACCCCGGTAAGTCTTGGTGACCGAGAGCAGCAGAAACTCGTCCGGAGCCCGGCCCTTGGTCGTCACGGTATCGAGTACTCGCCCTACGACGACAGCCTCACCCAGCGGGGCCGGTCGCAAGAAAGTCACACTCTGCCCGCCGGCCATCAAGCGCACGTCGATACCGTCTGTGCCCGGCACTTCGTCACGGAACATGCCGTCTGCTCGGTACTCTCGATCGGAGCCACCTTGCGGTCCTCGCAAAAGCGAAGGCAGATACATCGGATGGACGGCAAATGCCGGGTGCTCCGGGTCGAGAAACCGGGGGTCCGTCTCGGCGGTGGCAACCGCAAACGCAACCGACTCCGCCGGACGCACCGTTCCCAACTCTCGCGTTTCCCCCGTACCGATCATTGCCTCCGCGCGATCACGCGCGTGCTCGAGTTCTGTTCTCATGCCAGCACGCTAGGCATTCGGAAGTCTCACAGCCACGAACCGGGTTCGCCTGCCGGACCGCGATACTTCCCATACCGCTCACCTCGAGGTCAGGTATAGCCATGGCTGATCAACCGAAGAGCTTGTACGCCAAAGCAGATGGCGTCACATTCCATTACTACGACCTCGGCGAGGGCGACCCCACGATTTTCCTGCACGGAGGCGGCCCCGGCTGCACTGCGTGGTCCGACTTCGGGCCGGTGGCACCGCTCTTCGCCTCGGATCGACGAGCGATTCTCGTTGATCTGCTGCAATACGGTCGGTCCGACAAGTGCACCATCGCCGGCCCAATGTGGGACTTCCACGCCGCCAAGGTGGTTGCCCTGCTCGACGAACTCGGAATCGAACGCGCAGACTTCGTCTGCAACTCGTGGGGCGGCACCATAGCGCTCAATCTTGCGGCAAAGTACCCGGAACGCGTTCGCTCCCTGGTGATCACGGGCAGCATGCCCGTCTTCTACGGTCCACTCGCGCCGCTCCCCGAGGATGGCCGTCGTGGCCGCAACGCCCGCGACGTCTACTACGGCGGCACCGGCCCCACCCTCGAAAAACTCCGCACCTTGATCACCAGTCTCGAATGGTTCGACGGATCGAAGTTGCCCGCCGAAACCCTCCAGATGCGATACGAGCAAAGTCTCGACCCCGAAGAAATGGCCCTGGCTGCCTCGGCGGACTCACCTCGTGGCGATTGGCAGGATCTCACAGCTGAACTCGGCCAGATCCAGGCGCCGACGCTCTTCGCCTGGGGCATGCACGACGCATTCCTCACCCCGGACTACCCGCTCATGCTTGCGCGGATGATTCCCCATGGCCATCTCTACATCATGGACAAGGCGTCGCATCATCTTCAGGAAGAACGACCATACGACTACTACAGTGTAGTTTCGGGTTTCCTTGACCAACAGCACAACTGAACGAACGGTGATCGCCCCGACGGGCGGTGCACGGATCCGATTGGTACTGCTTCTCGGAATTCTCACCGCCCTCGGGCCGTTCACCGTCGACATGTATCTTCCTGCGCTGCCACAGATCACGCAGGAATTCGGCACGTCGGACACGATGGTTCAGCTGACCCTGACGGGCACACTGCTGGGTCTGGCTTTCGGCCAGTTGCTCATCGGCCCACTGTCCGACATCTACGGACGTCGACGTCCCCTGCTCGTGGGCACAGTAATTCACGTCGGCGCGTCGTTGGCCTGCTTCTTTGCTCCGTCCATCGAAGTCCTCACTGCGCTGCGAACCCTTCAAGGTTTCGGCGCCGCCGCGACAGGCGTGATCGCGATGGCAATCGTTCGTGATCTATTCACCGGACACGATGCGGCAGTTGTACTTTCGCGGCTGATGTTGGTCATGGGCGTAGCGCCCATCCTGGCCCCCTCCATCGGCGGGGCACTGATGTCCGTAACACAGTGGCGCGGAGTCTTTCTCGCTCTCTTCATCCTGGGCATCGCGATGATCGCACTCGCGGCAGTATCGCTGCCGGAAACACTTCCACCCGAGAATCGGTCGGGCAAGGGCATCGGCGCCATCGCGCGAAACTACATTGCGCTCGGCAAGGATGCCCACTTCATGGTGTTGGTGCTCGTGTGCGGTCTCGGCCGCGGCGTTTTGTGGTCGTACATCGCCGCGTCGTCCTACGTGATGCAGGAACAGTTCGGACTGAGCGCCACCGCATACGGATTTGCCTTTGCCGGCGGCGCCGTCGTTCTGATCGGTTCGTCCCAGCTCAACGTCGTGCTTCTCGGCCGGTGGTCGCCGAATTCCATCACGATCTGGGCAATGTGGGGCAGTAGTGCCGTCGGCGCTGCATTTGTTGTTGTTGCCTCCACCGACTCGTGGGGATTCGTCGGGTTTGCCGTCCCCATCCTGCTGATGCTCTGCGCAACGGGTTTTGTCATGCCCAACGCACCGGCGGTTGCACTGTCCCGTCACGGAGAAGCCGCAGGCTCAGCAGCCGCGCTGATCGGATTTGCGCAGTTCGGCGCTGCCGCTGTGGTTGCGCCCATCGTCGGCCTTCTCGGCAACACCAGTCTTGCCGTGGCCATCTCCATGACCGGGGCTTCGGTTCTCGGCGTGATCGCGCTGCTCTGCGTGCGTCGATAAAACGGTTATGCCGAGCGTTCGAGAACCGATACCTTCCGGCTGATCCCTTCGGCCGCCGCGCGCAACGGTTCGGCAAAACGCTCGGTATCCATTCGATACCGCGGACTCGACACACCGATCGCGGCAACTGCTTCACCAAGTCCACCGAAGATCGGGGCAGCGATACTCGATGTTCCCAGGCGAACCTCCTCGGTCTCGACCGCCAACTGCTGCGAACGAACAGCGTCGAGTTGCCTACGTAACCCGTCTTCCGAGTTCACCGTCCGATCGGTGAACTCGACAAATCCGTTGCCTGTCACCGCTCGAAAAACGGAATCCGGTGAGTACGCGAGTATCGCTTTGCCGGTTGCCGTGGCATACATCGGCAGCCGGCCAGCCACCCGCGACGGCAGGTCCACCCCGTGATGACCGGAGATCTTGTCGATGTACAGAACATCGAGGCCGTCGCGAATCGCGAGGTGAACCGTCTCCCGGGTCGCCGCGTGAAGATCCTGCACATACGTCAAGGACACCTCGCGCAGAATACGTTGACGAGGAACCAACTGCCCCAGTTCGAAGAGCCGTAACCCCAACCTGTACTTGGTTCCGACCCGTTCCAGTAGACCAAGAGACACCAGTTCACCGGCTATTCGATGCACCGTCGCCTTCGCAACACCACTCCGATTCGCAAGTTCGGTCAGCGACAGCGCACCCGAATCCGCATCGAAGGAATCGAGTATCAGGCGCGCTTTCCCCAGCAACGAATGCATCGCCGAGCGCCTCCAGTACACAGAATGTGGTCCACCCAGCGGACCAAGTCTGCTCCAGTCTACTGAGGCATCAGATCTCCGCGCCCACGAATTGGCTGTTGTACAGACGGAAGTACGCGCCGCGGGATTCGAGCAGAGCCTCATGGCTCCCCTGCTCCACGATCCGGCCTTCCTCCATCACCACGATCAGGTTCGCATCACGAATTGTCGAAAGACGGTGCGCGATGACAAAGCTGGTGCGGTCGTTGCGCAGAACCGCGGTGGCGCTCTGGACCAGCAGTTCGGTGCGTGTGTCCACCGAACTGGTCGCCTCGTCGAGGATCAGGATGGACGGCTGCGAGATGAAGGCGCGGGCGATAGTGATGAGCTGCTTCTCGCCCGCACTGACGTTGCTGCCTTCCTCGTCGATGACCGTGTCGTAACCCTCAGGCAGAGAGTGCACGAACTTGTCGACGTAGCTCATCTCGGCCGCACGACGAATCTCCTCGTCGGTGGCACCAGGCTTGCCGTAGGCGATGTTCTCGCGGATGGTTCCACCGAACAGCCATGCGTCCTGCAGAACCATGCCGATGCGCGAGCGCAGATCGTCTCGCGTCATGTCGGCGATGTCGATGCCGTCCAAAGTGATACGGCCCGAATTGAGTTCGTAGAACCGCAGGATGAGGTTGACCAGGGTGGTCTTGCCGGCGCCGGTGGGTCCGACGATCGCAACCATCTGACCCGGCTCGGCAGTCAGGGACAGGTCCTCGATCAGCGGCTGTTCCGGCTTGTAACTGAAGGTGACGTTCTCGAACTTGACGCGCCCCTTGTCGACCGTGGGCGACTTCGCACTCTTCGAGTCCTCCGACTGCTCCTCTTGGTCGAGCAGCGCGAAGACCCGCTCGGCCGAAGCGACACCGGACTGCAGCAGATTGGTCATCGACGCGATCTGCGTGAGCGGCTGGGTGAACTGCCGCGAGTACTGGATGAACGCTTGCACATCGCCGAGCGTCATCGTTCCGGATGCGACGCGCATGCCACCCACCACTGCGATGGCGACGTAGTTGAGGTTGCCCAGGAACATCACGGCCGGCATGACCAGACCGGAGATGAACTGCGCCTTGAAGCTGGACTCGTACAGATCCTCGTTCTGCTTGCGGAAGCGCTCCTCGACCTCCTGCTGGCGGCCGAACACCTTGACCAACTCGTGGCCGCTGAACGCTTCCTCGACCTGTGCGTTGATTCCGCCGGTGCTCTTCCACTGCGCCACGAAGTGCTTCTGTGAACGCTTCGCGATGAACGCTGTGACCATGATCGACAGCGGAACAGTTGCCACCGCGATCAAGGCGAGCAACGGTGAGATCCACAGCATCATCACCAGAATGCCCAGGACGGTCATCACCGACATGACCAACTGGCTGAGCGTCTGCTGCAAGCTCTGCGCGACGTTGTCGATGTCATTGGTCACACGCGAGAGAACATCACCGCGGGCATGGGTATCGAAGTACCGCAAGGGAAGTCGGTGAATCTTCTGCTCGACATCCTCACGCAACCGGCGAACGGTCCGCTGCACCACGATGTTGAGCAGATACGCCTGCAACCAACTGAACAGCGACGCACAGACGAACAGCAGCAGCACGATCATCAAGACCTTGCCGACGGCGTCGAAATCGATTCCGGTTCCGGGCACAACGGCCATGCCGGACACCATGTCCGCGAGCTGACCTTGCCCCGAGGCACGCAATCCCTCGACAGCCTGTTCCTTTGTAGTGCCCGGCTGGAGTTGCTTGCTGACGATGCCGTCGAAGATCAGGTTGGTGGCGTTTCCCAGGATCTTCGGAGCGATCGAGGAAAGTACGACGCTTGCGGTCACCAAAGCGAAGATCAGGACGACGATCGGCTTGTCGGGGCTCAAGCGACCGAGGAGACGTTTGAGCGAAGGGCCGAAGTTCATGGCCTTCTTTGTGGGATCGCCGCCGCCGGGCGGGCCGATGGGAGGCGAGGAAGTCGGCCGATTACTCATGATGCGTCCTGTACGGCTAGCTGAGAGGCGACGATTTCGCCGTAGGTGGGACAACTGACCACGAGTTCGTCGTGCGTGCCGATCCCCACGATGGCGCCGTCGTCGAGCACGATGATCTGATCGGCTTCCACGATGGTGGAAATACGCTGCGCGACAACGACGATGCAGGCGTCTTGCGTGACCGGCCGGAGCGCCGCACGCAGCCTCGCATCAGTAGTGAGGTCGAGTGCCGAGAAGGAATCGTCGAACAGATAGATCTGTGGCTTACGCACCAACGCTCTGGCGATGGCGAGTCTCTGACGCTGGCCGCCCGATACCGTCGTACCGCCTTGTGCCACCGGTGTGTCCAGGCCTTCGGGCATGGCGCGAACGAAGTCGGCAGCTTGGGCGATCTCGAGGCACTCCCACAGCCATTCGTCGGTAGCTTCGGGGTTTCCGTAGCGGAGATTG
Organism: Rhodococcus qingshengii JCM 15477; assembly: GCF_023221595.1. Lineage (NCBI taxonomy): Bacteria > Bacillati > Actinomycetota > Actinomycetes > Mycobacteriales > Nocardiaceae > Rhodococcus > Rhodococcus qingshengii. The sequence goes on along the minus strand of NZ_CP096563.1, from coordinate 379,241 downwards.
GTGGCGACAGTGCCCGAGAACAGATACGGCTTCTGCGGGACCAGACCGATCACCGAGCAGAGCAACTCCGTGTCGATGTCGCGGACGTCGACTCCTCCCACCGATACCGATCCGGAGGTGGAGTCGATCAATCGTGGAATCAGGTTAAGCAGAGTGGTCTTTCCCGATCCGGTGCCGCCGATGATCGCCGTCGTCTTGCCGGGTTCGGCACGGAACGTGATGTCGCGCAATACAGGTTCCTCGGCTCCGGGGAACTGGAACTGAGCGCCACGAAGTTCGACGACTCCCGGGTCCTTCAGTTCTCGGACCGGATTCTCGGGCGGAATCACCGACGAATCCGTGTCGAGCACCTCGGAGATACGTTCGGCGCACACCGACGCACGCGGCAGCATCACCGCCATGAAAGTGGCCATCATGACGGCCATCAGGATCTGCATGATGTAGCTGAGCATCGCGGTGAGCGAGCCGATCTGCATCGAGCCCTCGTTGATCTGATGGCCACCGAACCAGATGACCGCGACGCTGGTGACATTGCTGATCAGCATCACGAGCGGGAACATCAGTGCCATGAGGCGGCCGACGCCGAGTGCAGTCTCCGTCAGCTCACGGTTGGCATCGCCGAAACGCTCTACCTCGTACGGTTCCCGTACAAACGCTCGGACGACACGGATGCCCGTGATCTGTTCGCGAAGAACACGGTTGACGGCGTCGAGGCGGCCCTGCATGACCCTGAATCCGGGGACCATCCGGGCAATCAGGAAACCCATCGAGACTACGAGCAGCGGGACGCTGATCCCCAGGATCCAGGACAGATTCAGGTCCTGGCGCAGAGCCATGATGATGCCGCCGACGCACATGATCGGCGCCATGACGAGGATGGTGCAACTCATCACGACCATCATCTGCACTTGCTGGACGTCGTTGGTGTTGCGGGTGATCAGCGAAGGCGCACCGAAGTGCCCGACCTCTCGGGCCGAGAACGTCCCGACCTGATGCAGCACCGAAGCCCGGAGATCGCGTCCGACGCCCATGGCGACTCGCGCACCGAAGAAGACGGCACCCACCGAGCACAGGATCTGCGTGAGCGTGACCATCAGCATCATCCCGCCGGTGGAGAGGATGTAGCCGGTGTCGCCTTTCGTCACGCCGTTGTCGATGATGTCGGCGTTGAGACTCGGAAGGTAAAGGGCCGCCATAGTCGAAATAAACTGCAGGACGACAACGCCCGTGAGTTCACCCCGGTACGGCATCAGATAAGTGCGCAGCAGCCTGATCAGCATAGTGAGCGAAGGTTACCAATCCTGGCCGACATGTGCCGCTGGATATTTCGATACACAAAAACTGCTGTGCGCCTTTATTAACCGCGGGGGGTTAATAAAGGCGCACAGCAGAGATCAAGCAGATGCGGACTGAAGCTCCGCTTCCTTTTCTTCACGGAGGGCCTTGCTGAGCTTCTCACCCTCGATGTCGACGTTCGGCAGAATCTTGTCCAGCCACTTCGGCAACCACCACGCCTTGTCGCCGAGCAGTGCCATGACGGACGGGATGATCACCATGCGCACGATGAAGGCGTCGAAGAACACCGCCGCGGCAAGCGCGAAGCCGATCGACTTGATGAACGAGTTCGGTTCCGCGATGAAGGCACCGAACACGGAGATCATGATGACCGCGGCCGCACTGACGACCCGGGCGCCATGGTTGAAGCCGATGGTCACGGCCTCCTTCGCGCTCGCGCCGTGGACGTACTCCTCACGCATACGCGTCACGAGGAACACCTGGTAGTCCATCGCGAGTCCGAACACCACACCGATCAGGAAGATCGGCATGAAACTCACGAGTGGTTGCGGGTTCGAGATGATGCCCAACCAACCGTGCTGGAAGATCGCCACCGTCGCACCGAAGGTCGCGAGCACGCTGAGCAGGAAGCCGAGCGTCGCCGTCAGCGGAACCAGGATCGAACGGAACACCAAGAGCAACAAGATGAATGCAAGGCCGACGACGACGGCCAGGTAGGGCACCAATGCATCCTTCAGCGTGTCCGAGACGTCGCCTTCGAGTGCGGTCTGACCGGTGATGCCGTAGCTGACGCCGATCGAATCGTTGAGTCCGCCTTCGGCTCCACGAAGGCTGGACACCAGATCCATCGTGGCGGGGTCGGTCGGACCACTCTTCGGAGTGATCAGTACCTGCGCGGTGTCACCGGCCTCGTTGACCCCGACGACCTGTGCGTTCTGGACGTCATCGAAGCCCGAGATGGTCGAGACGACCTCCGCAAAGGCCTCCCCGGCGGGAACGCTGGCATCCTTGGCGTCGACAACGGCGATGAGCGGTCCGTTGCGACCGTCACCGAAGCCCTCGTCGATCAGGTCGTATGCCTGACGCGCACTGGTCGCCGGGTCACCGGTGGCCTCCGACGGCAGTGCCAGGCTCAATCCCGTTGCGGGCAGAGCCAATGCGCCCAGAAGCACTACTCCACCGATCAGCGGCACGAGCGGACGACGGACGACGGCACTGATGAAGCGCAGAGCCAACTTCGGCTTGCCCGAATCTTCGTCTTCGGACTCCTCAGCGCGCTTGCTGAGGAAGGGAATCTTGCCGGCAAAAGCCTTGCGTCCGAACATACCCAGGATCGCAGGCAGCAAGGTCAAGGCGATCAGAACCGCGATCAGCACGGTAAAGGCCGCTGCCGCACCCATATCGGAGAGGAACGGGATGCCGACGACGCGCAATGCAACCAGCGCGATGATGACCGTCAAACCAGCGAATACCACTGCGGAACCGGCGGTTCCGACGGCGCGACCTGCTGCTTCGGCACGGTTGTCGGTAAGGGTGAGCTCATGCCTGAACCTGGACATGATGAACAGCGAGTAGTCGATCGCCACAGCCAGACCGATCATGATCGCCAGCGTCGGAGTCATCGAACTGAGATCCATGAATCCGGTGGCAACCGTGATTCCGAGGCTGCCGATAGCGATACCGATGATCGCGGTGAGGAGCGGAAGCCCCGCGGCCACAAGCGAACCGAACGTGATGGCCAGAACGACTGCGGCAACGGCGATACCGATCAGCTCGGTGACACCACCGGGCATCTCCGCTTCCTGAGCAGCAGAACCACTGACCTGGACGTTGAGTCCCTCGGCCCGACCGACATCGGCTGCGGAGTTGATCGAATCACGCAACGCCTGATCGAGATCGGCGAAGTCACCGCTGAACGGAACCTCGACGTACCCGACTGTGCCGTCGGCACTGAGCGGCGACAACGCACGCGCGTCGTCCACGGCCTGTGTCTCGGAAGTTCCAGCCGCAGCAGCCTTTTCCTTGAACATCGCAACCATGGAGTCGTTGCCGGTAACCGGATTGACCAACGCCTTCGCGGCCTGTTCCGGAGTGGCAGTCGCCGGGTCCACCTTGGCAGAGTCGGCGACCTTGTCGATGCCACGAATACTCGCGAGCATGTCGTCCATGGCTTTGACGTTCGCCGGATCGGCCAGCGTCGTGCCTGCCGGAGCTTGCACTACGTATCGTGCGCTCAGCGAATCCATAGGATTGGGCGCGTCGGGAAAACGCTCCGCCATCAGGTCTTGCGCCTGCTGCGCCGGGGTTCCCGGAATGGAGAACGAATCCTTGGTGGGGCCGGACAGAGTCGCTGCCCCGACGCCCATCAGGACCAGGATTATCAGCCAAACGCTGAGGACCGCGCCTTTTCGCCGGTAGGCGAACTTGCCGATCCGATAAAGATAGGTGGCCACGACGGGCTCCTTGCTGTTTCGGTGCGTGTACGTGGACAGGTATTACGTGTGGGGCTCAGAGACGAGACATCTCAGGGACGCGACATCTCAGGGGCAGGCGGCGGCGCGGGCAACCCGGCACGAATCTGCCGAAAAGCGTCGTGAACCAACTCTTCCGGACTGGAAGCCTCCGACTTTCCGCCAGTCCAGACGTCGATCACCGACTTAGCGGCTCCGCCCACCGCTCCCAGGAGGAGCGTCGGGTACAGGTCCTTCTCGGCGTCGGTACCGGTGCGCTCCGCCAATGCCTGAACGACTGCACGGTTGATCCGCTGATGCATGTCTGCGGCATCCCGGTAGAGCGCGGGACTCGAATCCGACAGCAGCCAGATACTTGCCTTCTCACTCCCACTCGGACCTGAGTCGTTCACGATTTCGACCACAAGTTCTTCGAGGACGTCGAGAATTGGTTCGTCCGCGGGCCGTGACGCAAGCGCCTCGATCCACAGGTTCACCGATTCCTCGAAACTGGCGAGCACTGCCTCCTCCTTGCTGGAGAAGTAGTTGTGGAACGTCCTCGTCGACACTCCGGCCTCGGAGGCGATTGCGTCAGCGGTGACGCATTCGATCCCCAGCGCACGAGCGAGCCGTGCTGCCGCGCCGCTGAGTGCGGCACGGGTTGCTGCCTTCTTGCGGTCACGAAGGCCTTGTTCGATGATCACCCCAACACGGTACCGAACTTGCAGAGCTCTGCAACTTTGCAGAGGTCTGCAATATTGTGCGATCGAACACACGGCACGGAAACTCGAGGCGTACCTCACACTCACGCACGGCAAATGCCTGAACAGCGCGACAGAGAGGGTTGCGAGCAACTCCACCGCCTGACGCCCCCTGCCAAGTTGACGCGTGAATCAACATGGCCTGACATACTTTGCGGTGAATTAACCGCAATTTGCTCGGCGAAGGAATCTGATGGACCCGCTCCTGCACACCTGGCCGGTTTCGTCCACGGTGATGCTGTGGGGATCAAAGTCCGGACGAGGCTCCGTACTACGTCTCGTCCGTCTCACCATCGGGTTCTGCTCACTCAATTTCTCGATCGTGGCGTTCCTGTTTCTCCTCAGCGGAGAGGGCCCGGACGGACCGTTTGCGCGCAGTTGGCTCGTCGGCATTGCGGCCGTCAACCTGATCCCTACGATTCTCTGGTTTGTCGGCCGAATCAGAGGTTCACGCATGCTCAAGCTCTACGGACTGTGGGCGGATCTCGGAACTGCCTCGGTTCTCATCACCTTCACCAGCCATAACGCCGCCCTCTTCGGCGCGGCACTCTTTGTCGCCACCGGCGCCTACTTCACCTATTTTCTCGATTACCGCTGGTTGGCCTTCCATCTCGCCTTTGCCACGACATTTGTCATCGCCCTGACGGTGCTCGGCCTGACGAACGGCGACTACTCGACAACCAGTGTGATCGCACGCACGGACGTCGTCCTGTGTGCCGTGATCTTCATTCCGGCCACAATTCAGTTCACTTGGCGGCAATTACTCGCGCGCGCAACGGGATCCAAAGTGGATGCGCTTACCGGCCTGTTGAACCGACGAGGACTGTGGGACATGTCGGAGCGCATCTGGTCGGTCGCGTCGGCAAATCGTGCCGACATTGCTGTTGCCGTCGTCGACATCGACAAGTTCAAGGCGGTGAACGACACGTTCGGCCACGAAGTCGGTGACGCCGTCATCATCCGGACCGGAACGCGCCTGCAGGCGCATGTGAACGGTTTCGGTTACGCCGCGCGCACCGGCGGCGAGGAGTTCACCGTTGTGATGATCGGTACTCCGTACGGACTTCGCAAACGAATCGCGACGCTCCCCAAAGCCGTGGTGAACGCCTCCGACGACCCCCTGGCCACGGTCAGCGTCGGCGCAGCGACGCTACCTTTCATCCCACATCAGGAAGAGTTCGATTACAACGAGTTCTCCCGAGCAATCGTTGCGGCCGATCATCTGATGTACGACGCAAAATCCGCGGGAGGCAACACCGCGAACACTGCTCCTATGGCAGTTCCGCGTCGACGGGCACACTGAAACCGGGCTGTATCAGCGCCGATTCCACGCCTCGGGATCTGCCGTCAGTTCGTGAATGAACTCGGGCAACTCTCCACCTGCAACATCGGTGAGTGTGACATTTTCGAGCACAGCACGGAGGTTGACTCGCACTGCAATCCACACCTCCTTGAGGGGCGTTGCCGGTCCCCCGTAGTCGACGTCTTCCGGTCGCTGACCCCGAATCGAAGCCAGCGGTCCCTCGACAGCTCGTATGACGTCGGCAATCGTGATCTCGTCCGCGGACCGAGCGAGCCAGTATCCCCCGTCCGGGCCTCGACGGCTGTTGACCAAGCCGCCGCGCCGCAGGTCCGAGAGCACCGCTTCCAGGAACTTGTGGGGTATTACCTGGGATTTGGCGAGAAACTCGGCCTTGGCCGGGTCAGGACCAACTGCCGCGAGCTCGACCAGAGTCCGCACGGCGTAGTCCACCTTCGCGGTGATATGCACCGGCAATTCCTACCATCGTTCTATGAATAGTCGCAACAAACCTGCGAGTTCTTCGCCGCAAAGGGTTCCCTGACGTTACATTTTAATGCATGATGTAACGATCGGAGCTAAAGAACAGGACAAATCACGTGTGGGAAACCCTTCTCGAATCATGGAAGTCACTGCTCGAACCGCTCCATGATCCCGTTACGCTCGCAATCCCCGCGTTTGTCATCTTCCTCGCAATCGAATGGTTCGCGGCCCGTGCGCTCGAAGATCATCCCGACGACGCCGACGGACGCGCACGGCCGGCACAGGGCGGCTACCGAAGCGCCGACGCCAGAACCAGCGTTCTACTCGGACTCGTGTCGATCGCAACGAGCACCTTCTGGAAAGTGCTGGCGCTGATCGGCTATTCCGCAATCTGGGTGTATCTCGCTCCGTGGCACCTCTCGCCGACTGCCTGGTACACCTGGGTGATCCTGCTGCTCGGAATCGACGTCCTCTATTACGCGTATCACCGCATCGCACACCGAGTTCGAGTCATCTGGGCCACACACCAGGCTCACCATTCGAGCGAGTACTTCAATTTCAGCACCGCACTGCGGCAGAAGTGGAACAACAGCGGTGAGATCATCATGTGGCTGCCGTTGCCGTTCCTCGGGATCCCGCCGTGGATGGTGTTCGTCGGCTTCTCCGTCAGCCTCGTCTACCAGTTCTTCGTCCACACCGAACGTGTCGGAAAACTCTGGCGGCCCATCGAATTCATCTTCAACACGCCGTCACACCATCGCGTACACCACGGCTCCGACGCCGAGTACCTCGACCGCAACTACGCCGGAATCCTCATCATCTGGGACCGGATGTTCGGAACCTTCGCAGCCGAAACCCACCGGCCCACCTACGGACTCACGACGCCGGTCGGAACGTACAACATCTGGAAGCTCCAAACGCGCGAATATGCTGCCATTGCTCGTGATTGGAAGGCGTCGACATCGTGGCGGCAGCGAGCCGGCTACGTGTTCGGCCCGCCCGGCTGGGCGCCGAAAGCCGAGGTCACTTCAGCAGAATCCAAAGCCCCGTCGCACTGAGCAGGAGCAGAGCGACCGCGAGAGTTGCTCCCATACCCAAAGCGGGCGTTGCCTTTTCGGCCGAAAACTGGGCCAACCGCCTGGGCCGCGACCGACGTTCGTAGACCGTCACCGCGACGACGAGCACGGCAGCGACGGACGGGCCGATCAGGGCCACCGACCCGAACTGCGGCAACCATCTCAGACAGGCGGCAGACAAGCCGAGGATCGACAGACTCGTACGCACGAACGAGAGCGATGTGCGCTCGGACTGCAAGCCCTTGTCCGGAGGCTTGACACCTTCCGACGGTTCCAGCGCGGTCAATCAGTTCACGACCTCGACCACCAGGACGGTCGCGCAGATCACCAGCACGATGCCGACGACCGGCGCCATGAGCGGCACCGGCAACGAGCGCTCAGTTCGCAGTGCACGCTCGGCGCTGATCCAGTGGACAAAGGAAGTGATGGCGATCAGAGCACCGCCGACGAGCAACAACGCGGCCAAGCCGGAACGAACCGTCGGGTTGAGAATGTCGCCGCCGAACGCTTCGAGTCCGACGCCCGACGCGACGAAGGCCGTTGCAGTGCGGATCCAAGCCAGATATGTCCGCTCATTGGCGAGCGTGAACCGTGGATCGGGGTCTTCGCCCGTTCGGAACGGTCTCCACCGGGGCATCACCTGTTCATTCCGTCCGGGCAGAGATCGCACACTGCCTTCGGAACGGACAAGAAGAAAGGAAGGTCATGTCCTTAATCTTCCCTGCCCGCCCCGAAGCAGTGCGAATCGGGTGGACGTAATTCAGCTCGCGGCGAGTGAGACCAGGAAGTCCACCGAGCCGCTGCCGTCGACGGTGACGAAACCGAGGGACGGAGGCTCGACTCCGAAATCGGTCCAGGTGACCGGAATCGAGCCCGATGCGATCAGCGAATCACCCGAATGCAGCACGGTCATGTCGACCGACACCGGCTTGGACTGACCCTTGAGCGTCAGCGTTCCTGACACCGTGACCGTCGCCGTTGTTCCGTCCGTCGGTACAGCAGACAAGTCCACCGGCGAGTCGATCGTGAACGTCGCCGTCTGATACGTGCTGGTATCCATCACATTGCCCGTGAACTGGCCGTCGCGCCGATCCGAGTCGGTCTTGATGCTTGCCACCTGCACCGTTACTTCGCCGGAAGTGAGCTTTTCACCCTCGACAACCGCGTTTCCGCTCACCTCGCCAGTGGTTCCGACGACGGTCACACTCGATCCGTTGAGAATCTCGTGCACGGTGTACCCAGCTGCCGTCTGGTTGTCCCCCTGCCCGGCGACGACGGTCCATTGCCCGTCGATCGATCCGGACGCCGCCTCCGCGCCCTCAGTGGACACCACGGCCGCCGGTGCATCGTCTTCAGCGATGAACTTCCCGTACGCCCACGGCCCCACGAGCAGGGCGAGTACGACCACAACTACTGCTCCGCCGATCCACCAGATCTTTTTCATGGGCTCGACGATAGTTGCAGCTTCAACAGTTGTCAGGACTTACGACCTGGGAGAACCCTGTGAAAGTGCTCCACGAACACCGAAGGGTGAGCCGCGCCTACAGCCATTAGTAATCATTTGGTAAAGTCGACTGTGCATTCCGGCCCCCAGCCTGGAATGCCTGGGCCGTGCGCATCGAATCATGCATCGATCCCGATGCGCACGGTCTGCCCGAAACACGAATCACACCGATCGAGGGAGCTCGCGATGGCGGACCTGACGCTCCTGACCGACGACGAGTTACGCGAGCGTCGGATCGCCCTCAGTCGATCCCTCACTACCGCAGCAGATTTGATCCCCACCCCGCCACCCTCGTTCTTCGAGAAGCTGAAGCAGGACATCGATGCCGCCGCTGCAGAGTGGATCGCCCGCCGCTCCTGAACGTTCGAATTGCGCACACAGAACCGGTTTTCGATTTCCTCACCGGTTCACCCCGCAAGGGTGATGATGCAGCGGACGGTCACCGGCACCATGACTTCATGGACTCCCCGACCGACTCAATCGCACAAGGTTTCACGCCGGCACACGCTCAACTGGCGAGATCGGCCGGAGTTCCAGCAACGCTCGCCGCTGAGAGTTACGTGGAAGCCCTCGCCCGGATCGTCTATTACTGGGGCTATCCAGCTGTGGACACCTTCGGCCGTACAAACATGTGGGAGATCATGGATGGCAAGACCGGACTCCAACTCGGTCTTCTGCCAGGCGCCGCCAAGAATTACACAGGTGCCCTCACCGACTACATGAGCCCGGCGCAGCGGTGGGTCGTCTCACCCAACAACGACACGATCTACGGCGCAGGATTCGCCGATCTCACCGACGAAACCGCAGTGATACAGACCCCGACCGAGGTACCCGACGGCCATTACTGGACTATCCAGATCGTCGACGTGCTGACCAATGTGACTCACCAACTTGGTTCGGCGACAGGCACTCCCAGCGGAAAGTTCCTTCTGGTCGGACCTGATTGGGATGGCGAGTTGCCGGAAGACTTCCTCGATGTGCTTCGATCACCGACGAACGTGGCTGGTGTCTTCCCTCGCAGTTTCGCAGCACGTTCCGAGGCGTCCAAGCAGCAGGCGCGGTCGGTGCTCGACCAGATCGGCATGTACCCGTTCAGCGAGGATCGACCCGGCCCGCGGTCCTTCGGCTACGAGGCCCACGCCGCGAACTCGATCTACCCTCAGGGCGTCACCGCCGAAATGTTGGCGGCCGATCCCGACGCCAGTCGACCTCAATGGGTGAAGCCGGAATCTTTCTGGACCGATCTTGCAGCAATGCTCGATTTCAACCCGACCATGGGCGCAGCAGACACCCCGATGGCTGATCAAGCCAAGACGCTTGTCGCACTGCATCGTTCGGACAAGTCGTACCGAGCGCTGCTCGACCGCGCCGCGCTCCGCGCCGACGTCGCCCTCCATCAATCGGCGAGCTACGTCCAAACCGGGGTCGACGCAGGCAACGGATGGCAACGGCAACGCAACAGTGGCCTGTGGGGCACCGACTGGTTCGGACGGGCGCTCGCGGCCGTCATCTACATTTACGTCAACGACTTTCACGAGGCTGTCTACCTCATCCGGGGTACCGACCACGACGGAGCGTTGCTCCACGGCCGCGAGCGGTACACCATGACCTTCACAGAAGACGCACTCCCACCCGTCGACCGCAGTCGCGGCGGCTTCTGGTCTCTGACCATGTACGACAAGGACGCATTTATGCTCGCCGACGCACCCGGTAACCGCGTCAACCTCGGCACCGTCAATCTCGACGCGGGCGATCTCGTCTTTCGTGACGGGAAGCTCACCTTGCACCTGTCTCACGACGAGCCGACCGATCCGGATGCTCGTGCCAACTGGCTACCCGCTCCGCACGACGAATTTCGACTGATCATTCGCAGCTATGTCCCCGACAAATCAGTCCTCGATGAAACCTACCGATTCCCCGACGTCGTCCGAGCAACGGGACTATAGGCGCCACCAAGCACAAAAAAGCTCCCCACCTGCGTGAACAGGTGGGGAGCTTTGGCGGTGGCGGAGGGATTTGAACCCTCGGACGGGGGTTACCCGTCACACGCTTTCGAGGCGTGCTCCTTAGGCCGCTCGGACACGCCACCGTTGGTGACTTTACCGGATGGAGTGCCCGTGGCTGAAATCGCCAGGTGGAGCGGTATTACGTGAGCTTGTCCTTGATGCTGGAAGCGGCGTCCTTGACCTTCTCGCCTGCATCCTTGACGGCCGATTTCACCTGGTCGCCCTTGCCTTCGTTTTCGAGGTCCCGGTCACCGGTAGCGCTGCCAGCAGCTTCCTTGGCCTTGCCCCCGAGGTCTTCGGCCTTGTTCTGAGCCTTGTCTGCGATTCCCATGAGTACTCCTCTGTGAACGCGAACGAATCGCCTTCCGACGATCCGCCGATGCCCTGACGGCATCTGCCTCCACCATGCCCTCGATTGATGGATCCGGCTACCCGAGTGTGCGATCACTCTCGATGGGGAATACCGAATTCAGGCCCGCTGCTCGCGGAAGAAATCTTCCAAAAGCCCAGCGCATTCGTCCTCGAGGACGCCGCCGCGCACCTGCGGCCGATAGGTCAATCTTTTATCTCGAACTACGTCCCATAATGATCCGACGGCTCCGGTTTTCGGCTCCCACGCCCCGAAAACGACCCGAGAAACCCGGGCGAGGACCAGAGCGCCCGCACACATCGTGCATGGCTCGAGGGTCACGGCAAGCGTCGCACCTTCCAGGCGCCAGCCGTCACCGTAGGTTTTTGCGGCAGCACGCAACGCGAGGATTTCGGCGTGCGCGGTCGGATCGGACGACGCTTCCCTGGCATTGGAGGCCCGAGCAACTTCGACGCCGTCTGCGTCGAACACCACTGCCCCGACCGGGACGTCTGCGTCGGAGGCGGAACGTGCGGCCACGATGGCCGCACGGATCATGCGCTGATCGTCAGCGAGAGTCATCTAGCGCGGGAGCTTGTCGAGCGCTGCGCCGAACTCGGATGCGAACCCGAGTCGCTGCGCGATCATCCCCAACTGCTCGTCCGGATAGAGATCGGTCTCGGCCGCGATGACGGCGAGCACGGGTTCCGGCAGGCCCAGATCGGCCAGCACGGACAGATCGCCCTCTTCCCAGGGTTCGACATCGTCGAGGTCGTCCGGGTCGATGTCGGGGATCTCGATGTGCAAGGCGTCGAGGACATCGGCTGCGATGTCGTAGTCGATGGCGGCGGTCGCGTCGGAAATCAGCAACTGCGTGCCCGACGGCGCCGGACGCAACACGATGAAGAACTCGTCGTCGACGTCGAGAAGACCGAAGACGGCACCCGAACTTCGCAGCTCACGCAGCTGCGTTTCGGCGGCCGAGAGCGAGGTCAACGCGTCGGGCGTCAGTGCCTTGACCGTCCAACGCCCCTCTTCACGGACCACCGCGACACCGAAGCCTTCAAGCTCCTCCGACTGGTTCGAAGAGGCGCTCTTGTTACCCGCGCGCTGTGCACCCATGGCGCAACGGTAGCCCGCCTGGTGCCAGTGAGTGAAGTCCGAGCATCGATGTGCCAACCTGAACTCGTGTCTGCGATCGATTCCGCCCCACCAGTCTGCGTTCTCGGCCTCGGATTGATCGGCGGTTCGCTACTTCGCGCCGCCGTCCGATCCGGCCGCCAGGCGTGGGGTTACAACCGTTCCAGCGAGTCCGCCGACGCGGCCCGAGCCGACGGTTTCGACGCCGACACCGATCTGGTTTCAGTGCTGCAGAGAGCAAACGAAAGCGGCGCGATCATTGTGATCGCCGTGCCGATGCCTGCCGTCGACGCCACCTTGGAGGCAATCGCCGCGCATGCGCCCGACAATCCGATCACGGACGTCGTCAGCGTCAAGGGTGAAGTGAAGGCCGCGGTCGAACGAGCGGGCTTGAGCGCCAAGTTCGTGGGCGGTCATCCGATGGCGGGGACGTCAGCTTCGGGTTGGGCGGTCGGGGATGCCGATCTGTTCGTCGACGCGGTATGGGTTGTTGCCACCGACAACGGCGTCGACGCAGATGTGTGGTCGCAGGTCGCCGACCTCGCGCTCGACTGCGGCTCGGTGGTAGTGCCGGCCGAATCCCTCGAGCACGATCGAGCAGTCGCGCGAATCTCGCATCTGCCTCACCTGCTCGCGGAAACGCTTGCGATCACCGGAGCTGCCGGCGGCGAACTGGCTCTCGGGCTGGCTGCCGGATCATTTCGCGACGGCACCCGCGTAGCCGGGAGCGCTCCTGGCCTGGTGCGGGCGATGTGCGAGGGCAACCGCGACGCCCTGCTGGTCGCGCTGGACGAGGCGCTCGACCTTTTGCAGGGTGCACGTACCGATCTGCTCGACAACGGCTCGACGGCACGATTGGTGGACGCAGGGTTCGCGGCGCGCGGCGCCTACGAGTCGCACGAGCGGTGGGACATCGAAGACGTTCAGGCCGGAGAACCCGACTGGATCAACCGGATGCGAGACGCCGGTCGACGCGGCGGCGTCATCCGGCGATCCGCAACCTAGAACTACGCAACCTAGAGATACGAAACCTAGATACGAGTTGCCAGACCCGGGTAGTCGAGGACAAAGCCTTCGGTATCGACGGACAACGTCGAGCTGGACACCGGGGACAGCACACTGATTCCGTCGGCGCCGGAGCTGTAGGTGATGGTCGCACCCTCGACGCGCAGGTCGAGGAGATTGACGTAGACGACCGGGACCTCGGCGTCTTCGATGTCGTTCTGCAAGCCGACGCGGCGGATGGGCAGCGTGTTGAAGAACGGGCTGAGGATCACGTCGACATCGAGTGCGCCATCGAACGCAGAGCGCTGGTGACTGGCGCCGTTCTCGACCATCCAGGTGCCTTCTTCGTCCCGGCTGATCGACATCTGACGCTCACCGGCGGCCAGGGCGGTCCGCACGGACAACCGGCGGGTGATGCCGGCCTCGTCGGTGACCAGGTCGTACGACGCGCTGAATGCCGGGTGCTCACTGCAGGCTCCACCGATGATCCGGCCGGAAGCCTTGATGCGATTTCCGTTCAGCTGCACACGAACAGACTCCATACGAGGAGCGTTGTGGGCCTGCCAGGTCAATACCGCGGGCCAGGACGCGTCACCGGAAGGTTGGATGCTCACCCGACCACGGTAATGGACGAACGGGCACGGAGCACCGCTGGTTCGGGTTATTGCTTCGATCAGGGACCTTTTAGGGACTTCGATCGGCCCCGAAGATCTCGATGTAAGCCGTTTCACAACGGTTCTTCCGTAAGGAGCACGCCGCGGACCGAATAGTTGGCAAACGGTGTCGGAGTTCTCGAGTACCGTGCTTCTAGGTCGGTTCGTGAGGAAGGGTGCTGTGACGTCGTCGCGGAGCATGGTGGGTTTGTTTGCCGGTATCGGTGGTCTCGAGTTGGGGCTCTCGGAACATGGGTGGAACACCGAACTGCTGTGTGAAATCGATCCGGGCGCGCAGGCAGTTCTCCGTTCGCGTTTCGCCGACGTGCCGTTGCACGGTGACGTCACCAAACTTCGCGCGCTGCCCAGTGACATCGAATTGGTGGCCGCCGGTTTCCCCTGCCAGGACCTCTCTCAGGCCGGCAAAACGGCAGGCATCACCGGCGCACGCTCAGGCCTGGTGGACGAGGTGTTCCGTCTGGTCAAGCGTAAGAAGGGCCCGCGCTGGCTGTTGATCGAGAACGTTCCGTTCATGCTCCAGCTCGGCAAGGGCGCCGCCATGCGGCACATCACCGACGCCCTCGAAGACCTCGGATACACCTGGGCGTACCGGGTGGTCGACGCCCGCGCCTTCGGACTCCCCCAGCGTCGCCAGCGAGTCATCATGCTTGCCTCGCGCACAGATGATCCTCGCGAAATCCTGTTCGGCCAGGACGCCGGCGAGCGCCTGGGTGGCGATCCCGCGGACTACCCCTGCGGCTTCTACTGGACGGAAGGCACTCGCGGTCTCGGATGGGCCGTCAATGCCGTGCCGACGCTCAAGGGCGGCTCGTCCGTCGGCATCCCCAGTCAGCCGGCAGTCCGGTTGCCGTCAGGTGAGATCGTCACTCCCGGTCTAGTCGATGCCGAGCGACTGCAGGGTTTCGATCCCGACTGGACGCTGCCGTCCGTCGAGGTTCCCGGCCTACGCCACAGCCATCGCTGGAAGCTCGTCGGCAATGCCGTGAGCGTGCGGATGGCGTCGTGGGTCGGTGGCCGGTTGAGCGATCCCATCGAATACGACGCCGCGGGCGAGACGCCACTCGAACCGGGCGACGCCTGGCCGAGTGCGGCCTGGGGCCGTAACCGCCAGGCCTTCCGCGTCCATACCTCGACCTGGCCGGTCCAGTACGACTACGAGGATCTGAGCGGCTTCCTCGAAGACACGCGGTTGCTGTCGGCTCGGGCCACCGCCGGCTTCCTCAAGCGCGCACGCATGGGTAATCTTCGGTTCATCCCCGGTTTCATCGAGGACGTCGAAAGCCATCTCGAGCGGATGGGCGGATACCCCGAGGCCGCAGCATGACGGACTCGCTGTTCCCCGAACCTGAAACGCTGTTTTCCGAGCCGGAACACGAACCACTGTGGAGTGC
Organism: Rhodococcus qingshengii JCM 15477; assembly: GCF_023221595.1. NCBI lineage: Bacteria > Bacillati > Actinomycetota > Actinomycetes > Mycobacteriales > Nocardiaceae > Rhodococcus > Rhodococcus qingshengii. The sequence goes on along the minus strand of NZ_CP096563.1, from coordinate 363,806 downwards.
ACTGCAACTCGCGGGCGACAAGCCCCCGGCCGACGCCGATCGCGGCGAGAAGAAGAACTACGCCCAGCGACTGTCCAATCAACTGGCACAGACGGTGGCCGACGCTCTGCGTCCGCTGTATCCCAACATCACCCCGACGGCGTCCGGAGAAGGCCAGGAGGCAACAGTCGATGTCGCCAAGGGCCGAAAGCGCTTGGACGTCAAGGCACTCGACCCCACTCTCGGCCTGATCCTCTGCGTCTCCATCAAGACGTACAACTTCCAGGACTACAGTCCCCGCAGCGGCAAGCTGGGACGGTGGACCAAGAACATCGTCCGCAACGACCACGAATTGCGTGGCGAGGCAATGGTTCTGCATCAGCGTCAGCCGTACAGCGTGTTGGTCGCCGTCATGTTCGAGCCGTACGCCACCTGCGACGACGGCGACCCGACCAAGACCAGCGATACCGGCAAATCCTCTTTTGCACACCACGTCACGACGCTCTCGAAGCGCTCGGGTCGGGGCAAGCGCGCGGTGGTCGGCGTTCCGGGAAAGGCCTGGGTGGATCTCGGCGCCGAAGACACGCGCTACGACCTCTTCGAGAAGGTCTACATCGGACTCTACGAACCCGATGGTGCAGTCCGGTTCTTCGACGTCGACGAACCACCGCCGCGCAACGGCCGCCCCACCGAGAGCCAGACTCTCTCGTTCACCGACTTCGTGACCGTCGTGCACGGTGAAGTGGAGCGTCGCAACAGGTTTGCGCCCACCTGGTCCGATCCCGAAGACAGCGAAGATTCCGACGGCTGAGGGAACCACGGTGCCTGCGACGGATCCTGCCACCAGCGCTCGGATGAGCGCTCAGCGTCGGCGCGACACCAAACCCGAAATCGCACTTCGACGCGAGCTGCATCGACGCGGACTCCGGTACTTCGTGGATCGGGCGCCTGTCAAAGGTGTTCGCCGACGGGCCGATCTGGTATTTCCACGCCGCAAAGTCGCGGTGTTCGTGGACGGATGCTTCTGGCACAGCTGCCCGCAGCATGCGACGTTTCCCAAGAACAACGCGCAGTGGTGGACGGACAAGTTGGCCGCCAACGTGGTTCGAGACCGCGACACCGATGCACGTCTGGCAGAGCAGGGTTGGACCGTCATCCGCATCTGGGAGCACGAAGATCCGCTGGTAGCGGCCGAACGCGTCCAGAAAGCCCTGCTCGGTCCGTAAGCTCGATTTCGTGAAGGAACGCAACGTTGCGCGGTGGGGTTTGGTGGCTGCACTGGCTCTGGGCGGAATCGTCTACTCGTCGTGGATTCTCGAATTCTTCCTGGACACCGGCCTCGACCCGGTGACATCGTTCCTCAGCGAACTCGATGCCGAGAACCAGAAATACCGCGATGTCTTCGGTAACGCCGATGTCCTGTCCGCAATCTTGATGTTGATCTCCGGAGCGCTGGGCCTGCTGATCACGCCCCGGCGAAGGCTCTACGTCACGGGCTGGATTGCGCTGGCAGTGTTCGGCATCGCGACCATCGCCGACGCGTCGTTCCCCCTCGAATGCTCGGGCGAGGGTTGCCCGTCGAGCGCACCCGACGGTCTACTTCCGCAGCTCCACCATGTTCACGCGTTGACGAGCAGCGTGGCGGTCTTCGCGATCTTCACCGCGATGATCGCATTCACCGTGGGAGCATTCAGGTATCGCGAGCACCCTTCTTTGCGGACGACGGGTCTGACCATTCTGATCCTGACTTCCCTTGCGACGGTGTGGATGTTGACGACCAACAGCATCGAAGTCTCCGGCGGCGGTAATCTCGGACTGGGTATCGCTCAACGTGCGCAGGTGCTGGGAATGTCGTTGTGGTTGTGCACCCTGGCATTTGCGATGTCGAGGCCGCCATCCACCGGGCTCCCGGCGTCGCCGCGCTGACAGGTTTTCCGGCAAGCGATTCGGGCGATCCTGGAACTACAACTGAAAATGGCTGCCCCGAACTAGCGAAGGTGTGCCCATGTCTCTCGCGTCGTCGTTCTTCGCCCATCCGCACCAGGCGTTCACTGCTGGTTTCTATCGCAACGAATCCTTCGACTTCGAGCTACGAGTCGTTCTCGGGCAAGCCACCTTCGGCGCGGCAGACACCGGCGAAGTGCTCTCGGCCATCGCTCACGTCGGCGAGAAGGACCTCGAAGGCTGGTACGAGGCCTGGTTCGACCTCGGTACACGGGTATTCGGGCAGGCCGTAGAGGCAGCCGAGGCCGGGCATTCGCGAAGCGCGTCCAACGCGTACCTGCGGGCGGCGTCGTACTTCGGTGTGGCGATCAACGCCGTCGACGGTCTCAGCGACGATTCGGTTCTGGTCCCCACTTTCAAACGTCACCGACAGGCGTGGGACCGCTTCGTCGACACCACCTCCCGGCCCGTCGAACGCGTCCGGATCCCTTACGAGGACACCTACCTGCCCGGATACTTCTTCCGGCCGACCGGCGACGTGCGACGGCCGACGTTGATCATGGTGAACGGTAGCGACGGCCCGATCAGCGGGCTGTGGGGCAGCGGCGGTGCCGGGGCGCTCGAGCGGGGCTACAACGTGTTGATGTTCGACGGTCCCGGTCAGCAGTCGATGCTCTTCGAGCGCAACATCCCGTTCCGTCACGACTGGGAAGCCGTCATCACGCCCGTCGTCGACTATCTCGTGGACCGGCCGGACGTCGATGCGTCGAAGCTGGCGATGTACGGGATCAGTCAGGGCGGGTACTGGGTGCCGCAGTCGTTGGCGTTCGAGCATCGGATCGCGGCAGCGATCGCCGATCCGGGGGTCGTGGACGTGGCCGCGTCGTGGCTCGCCCATATCCCCAAGAACATGCAGAAGCTACTCGACGAGGGGAAGTCGGAGGCCTTCGACCGCGACATGGCGATAGGGCTGGGGATGAAATTCTCGAAGGACAGCGCCCGGATCTGGCGTTTCCGAGCGCGTCCGTACCTCGCCGACGGCTACTACAACACTCTCGCCGAGGTTCGGAAGTACCACCTCGAAGACGTCGCCGGCTCGATCTCCACTCCCCTGCTCATCACCGATCCGGAAGACGAGCAATTCTGGCCTGGTCAATCCAAGCGGCTTGCCGCCCTCGCCGGCGGACCGACGACGGTGGTTCCCTTCACCGCTGCCGAGGGCGCGAACTTCCACTGCCAGCCCATGGCGAGGCGTCTGACTGATCAGCGGATGTTCGACTGGCTCGACGAGCAGTTGGATCTCTGAATCAGGACACTTTCTCCTTTTTCGTCAACAGAGTGGCAATCATCGGCAACAGCAGAACCGTGATCGCCCCGGCCGCGACAAGAATCGACGCGTTGTCCGAGGACATCTGATGCGCGTCGACGGCCGCGCCCGTGACCGCCACGATCATGGGCAGGCCGGTAGCCCCGTACAACGCGACTTGCGCACTTTCGCGCGTGGTGAAGGGTGGTTCGACCTTCTCGAACTTGGTCACGAAGAACACCGGCACGCCGCGGACTACAACGATCAGGATCAAAAACGCAATCAGTATGCCGGGACTGGCGGCGACCGCCGAGACGTCGATCGCCATGCCTGAAGTGATGAAGAAAATCGGGATGAGGAACCCGAAGGCGATCCCGTCGAGCTTGATCTCGAGGCGCTCGTCGCCCTCTGGCATCAATCGCCGCAGGATGAAGCCGGCCGCAAATGCACCGAGAATGACGTCGAGTGAGAACACAGCCGACAGCACTCCGAGGCTGACCAACAACAGAACGGTGAGGCGGACCGTCGTCTGCGCCGTCGTGTCCGCCCCTGCCCGCACCAGGCGATGTGTCCACGAGCCTTCGTGAATCAGCTTGCCGGGCAGCACCGCAACGATGACAGCGATCAAGGCGAAGACGGCAAGAACGATCAGCGACAGCACGGCACCACGGGCACTCAGCAGCACCGCCATCGCGACGACCGGCCCGAGCTCGCCGACGGCCCCGTGGTTGAGGACGGTCTTACCCAAGCGTGTGTCGAGGAGTTTGTTGTCCTTGAGGATCGGCAGCAGCGTGCCCAGAGCGGTCGACGTCATCGCGATGGCAACAGCGGCTTCGGCGGAGATCACGTTCCTCATGCCAAGCAGCGCGACCACCGTGAACGCCAGCGCGAGGCAGAACAGCCACGTGTAGAGCGCTCGACGTCCGCCGCGCCCACTGAGTTCCTGTCGGTCGATCTCGTAGCCGGCGAGCAGGAACAGCATGCCGAGGCCGAGTTCGCGCAGGATGCCGATCGCTTCGCTGTCAGCTGCGATGTTGAGGGCGAACGGCCCGACCACTGCGCCCGCGACCAGTAGCAACACCACTTCGGGAACCAGTCGACGCGGGATCAGGCCCGCGACTATCGGCGCGATGGCCGCGATCAGCGCAATCCAGAACAGCGAGGAGGCAATTGAAGGCACGGATCATTGTCGGACAAAACCGACCACTCTGCACACATTGCGACCGGTCAGTCTGGTAGAAGTATCGAATGCTCACCTAGTAATGCGTGAGCAATCCCACGTGAAGGAACGGCCATGACACAACCCCCGCAGGACCCTAACCAGCCATATGGCCAGCCGCCTCAGCAGCCGTACGGGCAGCAACCCCAGCAGCCCTACGGACAGCAACCACCGGCTCAGCAACCTTATGGACAGCCTTATCCAGATCAGTCTGGCGCGCCGTTCCCGGGCCAGTACGCTCAGCCGGCCGGTGGATTTCAGCAACCGCCGCCTTCACCGGCGAAAAAGAAGAAGTGGCCATGGGTCGTCGGAGGCATCGTGGCGTTCTTCGTGATTGTCGCGATCGCCACTGGCGGCGGGGACAAAGACAAGGAAGAATCCGCCGCGGCCCCCACAACCACGCAAGCCGCGGACAACGGTGCCTCCGTGGCCGCAGTTGCCCCGGCCGAAGCTCCCAAGGAAACGAAGTCTTCGAATCCCGGAATCGGCGAGGAAGTGCGAGACGGAAAGTTCGGTTTCGTCGTGACGGGTATCGAGACCGGCCTCACGACGATCGGCGACAATCCCTACTTGCAAGAGCAAGCTGAGGGTCAGTTCGTACTCGTTCACGTCGAGATCACGAACACTTCCGACAAGCCCCAGGCTTACTTCGGATCCAATCAGACCTTGATCGACACCGAAGGTCGCGAGTTCACCAACAACACGATGGCAGCGATCAATATCGACGCCGAAACCGCGATCGGCGGCGACATAAACCCCGGCATCACACGGAAGACCACCATTGTCTTCGACATCCCGACCAGTGCCACCCCCAAGGAGATCGAGGTACACGACTCGATGTTCTCCGGTGGCGCCACAATTTCGCTTCAGTAAACCCGGAACAGTAAGAACGACGGTCTCCACCAGTTGACGATCAGCTGGTGGAGTCCGTTCTCCTGCGAAAGGCCAACGGACTGAGGTCAGTACAGGTACTTGCGGTACGCCTCTTGTCTGGCGGGTTCGAGGTCCTCGACGCGCAGGCTGTGTTGCTCCGCCATCATGTCGCGCAGACTCGGCACCTCATCGGATGCCGGCCACGTCGACAGATCCCACAACTTCGCCCGCAGAATTGCTCTCGCGCAATGCAGATACGCCTCGTCGATCTGCACGATCACCGCAAGCTGTGCAGGCTTGCCGTTCATCGCCATCGAATCCAACAGATCAGGATCGGTGGACAGAGTCGCCGTGCCGTTGACGCGCACGATCTCGTCGTGCCCGGGCGCGAGAAAGAGGATCCCCACGTGAGGATTCTCGATCATGTTCCGGTACGAGTCAGCGCGCCGGTTGCCCGGACGATCCGGGAGCACGAGCGTCTTCTCGTCGGGAAACAGAACCTGACTGACCAGGTCTCCACGCGGCGAGCAGTCGCAATTTCCGGCCGCATCGGATGTCGCGAGCACAAAAAACCGTGCCTGCTCGATGAATTCACGGATCAACGGAGTCGTGTAAGCGGTCTGCTTCTCCATGATCGTCGGATGGGGCTGTCCGAGAATCGCATTGAGTTGTTCCACGGATTCGATCCGCCCGCCCGGGGCGTTCGACGCCGTCACGTCGACACGTCGTCGAGCACATGGTGGCGCCCGAGCGGCAACACCAACGGCTTACCCGACATGGGGTCGGGGATGATTCGGCTCTCGAGACCGAACACGGTGCGGACGTTGTCGCTCGTGAGCACCTCGGCAGGATCACCCGCCGCGTAGACCCGGCGATCGGCCATGGCGACGAGGTAGTCGCCGTAGCGGGCGGCGAGATTGAGATCGTGCAGAACCATGACAATCGTTGTACCCCGAGTCCGGTTCAGGTCGGTGAGCAGGTCCAAGACCTCAACCTGGTGGCTCACGTCCAAGAAGGTGGTCGGCTCGTCGAGTAGAAGCAGATCGGTTTGTTGGGCGAGCGCCATCGCAATCCACACACGTTGGCGCTGACCACCGGAAAGCTCGTCCACCGATCGTTCGGCCAATCCGGTTGTGTCCGTGGCCGCAAGCGCCTCGGCGACAGCTGCGTCATCCTCGCGGCTCCACCTCGACAGCACCCGCTGATGTGGATGACGACCACGGCCGACGAGATCGGCGACAACTATCCCTTCCGGTGCGATCGGTGACTGCGGCAGCAGACCGAGCGTGCGAGCGAGCTTCTTCGCAGGCAGGCGATGAACATCCTTGCCGTCCAACAGAACATGACCGCTTCGAGGACTGAGTAGCCGCGACATCGACCGCAGCAGTGTCGATTTGCCGCACGCGTTGGCGCCCACGATGGTCGTGATCTTTCCCGGCGGCACCGCGAGGTCGAGCGATTCGACGACGGTCCGTCCTCCGTAACCGAGTTCGAGGTTTTCGACAGTCAGAGTATGGGATTCGGTCACAGCGAACCTCCCGTTCGGTTGGAGCGAATGATGAGGTAGACAAGATACGGCGCTCCCAGCGCACCGGTCACCACGCCAACGGGGTAGCGGGTGCCGAAGGCGTACTGTCCGCAGAAATCGGCGACGAGCACCAGCAGCGCTCCGACCAGCGCCGACGGAATCAAAAGTGATGTTCCCGGACCGACGATGCGGGCGGCGATGGGCCCTGACAGAAATGCGACGAAGGCGATGGGCCCCGCAGCGGCAGTGGCAAAGGCGATGAGTCCGACGGCCGCAATGATCGTCAGAATGCGCGTTCGTTCCACTCTGACGCCGAGCGCTTGTGCTGCGTCGTCACCGAGCTGGATGGTCGAAAGGTTGCGCGATTGGCTCAGCAGCACCGGCCCGAGCAAGACCAGCGCCAGGAGTACGGGAACCGTCGAACCCCAGTTGGCACCGTTGAGACTGCCGGTGAGCCAACGCATCGTCTCCTGCAGATCCCACGCGGCGGCGGTACTGAGAAGGTAGGCGGTGACGCTGTCGAGCATCGCGGCGATGCCGATACCGATCAGGATCAGCCGAGTGCCCGCTACACCGTCCCGGAAAGACAGAACGTAGATCAAGATTGCGACGCCCAGACCGACAGCGATAGCAAAAACCGATACCTGTGAACCGCCGAGTGAAAGCGAGATGATCGCGAAAGCCGCTGCAGCGCTTGCGCCGGAGCTGATTCCGATGATGTCGGGGCTCGCGAGCGGGTTGCGCAGCATCGTCTGGAACGTGATGCCGCCCAAGCCGAAACAGATTCCGGCGACCACAGCGAGGACAGCGCGAGGCAACCGGAGGCGGCCGACGGTGAACGAGGCACCAGGCACGTTCTCCCCCAGCACGACCCGAAGCACATCTGACGGCGGGTAGAAGGTTTTTCCCACCATCAGAGTGACCGCGAAGGATGCGACGGCGAGGACCGTCAGCACGGCAATCACGATGCGGCGGCGTCTACCTCGTCGGATACGGCTTGCTCCGACTGCGTCGACCTCGACTTCGGGAGTAACGAATGTAGTGGTCACAGCTCACGTATTTTCTGACGGCGGACTATGTAAATGAAGAAGGGCGCTCCGATGAGCGCGGTGATGATGCCGACGTCGATTTCGCTCGGCCGGGCGACAATTCGTCCGAGAATGTCGGCGGCGACGAGAAGGCCGGCACCTGTCAGCGCAGAAAACGGTAGTAGCCAACGGTTGTCAATCCCGATCAGCAACCGGCACAGATGCGGGACAACCAAACCGACGAAGCCGATCGGTCCGGCAATGGCAGTGGCTGCACCGCAGAGCAACACTGCACCGAGCGCTGCCACTGCACGAACCACCGCGACGCGTTCGCCGAGACCTGATGCAACCTCGTCGCCGAGCGCAAGAGAGTTGAGACTGCGCGCTGACAGCAGACAGATCACGAAGCCGACAATGAGGAAAGGCAGACCCTGCCGGATCACCTCGAAACTCGCGCCACCGACGCCGCCGATCTGCCACGAACGAATGTTGCCCGCAATATCGTTTCGCGGCAGCATGATCGCAGTGATGAACGAAGCAAACGCAGCCGATGTTGCGGCCCCGGCAAGAGCCAACTTGAGTGGCGTGGCTCCACCTCGCCCGAGTGACCCGACTACGTAGACGAACAATGCCGCCCCGGCTGCACCGAGTACGGCCACCCAGATCATGCTGGTCTGGGTCCACAGTCCGAACCACGCCATTCCGATCACCACGGCGAGCGAAGCGCCCATGTTGACGCCCAGGATTCCGGGATCCGCCAAAGGGTTTCGGGTGATCCCCTGCATCACTGCGCCGGCAAGACCGAGCGCAGCTCCCACGATTATCGCGAGCACCGTCCGCGGAATGCGCTTGGCAATCGCGCCCTGACCGATGTTGTCCGTTGAACCACTCAGTGCGGCAAAGATATCGGACCAGTCGACGTCACGAGAGCCGATGACGATCGAGGCGCACATGAGCACCGCGAGGACAACGAGAAGGGCGATCAGCCACAGCGAATTGCCGAACGTCGGGCGCCGCGTATCGCGAGCGCCCGACGTCGAATCCTGCGAGGTTACAGTCACTCCGACTTTCCAGCGGCCCCGGCGAGCAGATCGACGTAGTCGCCGAGTACCCACGAAATTGCGAGTGGAGTCGGGTTGGCCGCCGTTCCCATCGGCCCGGTCCCATTGAGGAACACGATCGAGTTATTGGCGACGGCAGGCATCTGCGAGAGCAATGGGTCAGCCTTGAGTGCGTCGACAAGTGCCTGGTCACCGTAGGTGACGATCAGTTCGACGTCGTCGAAGACGTCCACACGCTCCGCACTGACCTTCTTCGAGAACTCACCACCCGTCGAGGCGTCGGCAACGCTCTTCGGCGTCGAAAGTCCGAGGTCCTCGAAGAACGCGGCGCGCGTGTCGTTCGCCGTGTAGAAGCTGACCTGGCTCAGATCAGCGGTGTCGACGTGCGTCAGGAACATGGTTGCCTTGCCTGCAAGCTGCGGATGCGCGGCAACCTCGTCGGCGATCTCCTTCTCGATGGTGGAGATCAGTTCCTGCCCTTCGGATTCCATGCCGAGGCCCATGCTGTTGAACTTGATGACGTCACGCCACGACGTCGCCCACGGCCCCTCGGGATACGCCACAACCGGAGCGATCTCACTGAGAGTGTCGTAGTCCTCCTGCGTCAATCCGGAGTATGCGGCAAGAATGACGTCAGGGTTCGTATCGGAGACGGCTTCGAAGTCGATGCCGTCGGTCTCGTCGAAGAGCACCGGCGGCTTCGCGCCAAGGTCGTCGAGCTTTTCCTCGACCCACGGCAGCATTCCGTTGCCGTTGTCGTCACCGAAAGTCGCCGCTGCCATTCCGACGGGAACCACGCCGAGAGCAAGGGGCACTTCGTGATTGGCCCAGGCAACGGTGGCAACTCGCTCCGGCTTGGCGTCGATCGTCGTAGTTCCGAAAGCGTGCTCGATCGTGACAGGGAAGGAGCTGGATCCGCTTCCGGCGCTGCCGCCGTCGGCGGTCTCCGAGGAGTCGGAACTGCAAGCTGTCATGCCGAGGGCGACTGCGACCGCTGCTGCGGCCACCGCCAAGAAGCGTTTTGAACGCATGAAAACAGAACTCTCTCGAGAAGGGGTACGGCCCTCAACCCGGCTCAATCAGGAACTTAGGTGAGGTTTGCCTAAACCGTATACGGGAGGGCAATGTGGCGCAATCGCGTGTTTGGGACACCCCGTGTAGCGATCGAGACAAGGTGTGATGGCCGATCAGCTAGCCCGGAACATCCCTGGTGTAGCGCCGGTAGTGCGCCGGAATGCCGCCCCGAATGCGCTGGTCGAGTGGTAGCCCACACGCTCGGCAACCTCTTGTAGATCCAAGCCGTGGGCAAGAAGGGTCACCGCTCGTTGGGCGCGCACAGCCGAGACCCACTGCCCGAAACTCATCCCGGTCTCCGACCGAAATACCCGGGTGATGGTTCGCGGGCTGACACCGAGGAGCCTTGCCCAGTCGGACAGCGTTCGCATGTCACTCGGATCGTCACCGATCGCATCGACGATGGGTTGCAGAAGTGGCGAGTCCGGCACCAGCACCAGCAACTCGTTCGGCGACGGTGCCAGCACGTCGATCACCATCTGCTCCGTGAGCGAGCGTGAAGAGGTTCCGAGTGAATCGTCTGCCAGTCGCTCGAGGAGGTTCCGCAGCAGCGGAGTGACCTCGATCGCCACCGGCACGTCGGACAGAGAAGGAACTGACGCGATGTCGAGCTGAGCGGCCCGATACCAGGTGCCGGCCGGCGCGATCGCCGAGTGCAGGACGCCGGCGGGCATCCACAGACCGACGGTCGGCGTAATGGTCCACGTGCGCGATCCCACCGTGGCGCTCGACGCTCCTCGCTCGTTCCACAACAATTCGTGGGTCGGGTGCGAGTGCGCCTCCCACCGGGTCTCGCGGGAGACAAGCTCGTCCATGCCCGCGATGACAAAGGGCACCTCGACCGCCCCGGCCGAGTAGACCGGGAGCGTCCGACTGTCGACGGTCTCCAACGGGTTCTCCTCGGTTCGCGTGGCTGCTCCGCAGAAAGCATAGGTCGCGGGGATCGGTTGTCGGTTCCCACGATCGCGAGGATCACCGCCCGAAATCGCCGAGGTGACCTCACACACATTCAAGAATTGCGTATGCACCACAACAAAAAGAAGGTCACAGACCTGAAGTCTGTGACCTTCTTTCTTGTGCGCCCGAAGGGATTCGAACCCCTAACCTCTTGATCCGTAGTCAAGTGCTCTATCCGTTGAGCTACGGGCGCATGTTCTGTTGTCTTGCTGGTCTTGCGTGTCTTACCGTCGTAATTTCTATCATTTCTAACCCGCCGGTCAAAATCACCGGCTTGGCGGAGGCGAGAGGATTTGAACCTCCGGTCCCTCGTAAAAGGGACAACTCATTAGCAGTGAGTCCCATTCGGCCGCTCTGGCACGCCTCCCTGGGGGTTCCGATCCTTTCGGACCGCCGGATCGAAAGATTACACACCCTTCGCCACCAAAGGCAAAACGTGTGGTCAGCGGGCTGTTTTGTGGACTTACCGCAGGTGGCTGTCGAACCAGTCGAAGATCCGGGTCTGAGCTTCGATGATCGAGGCCGAATCAGGGTCGTCGAGGTCAGCGTCCTCGGACAGCTGTGGCGGCTCGTCCGCCCGGTGAGCCAGTCCGGCGTAGCTGACCACCAGTGTCGCGACGTCGGCCTTCGCGGTCGCTTCCCGGAGCAGAGTCACGTGTTCGCGAGGCGTGCTGGGATCGTCCTCGCCGTACAGCGCCAGCCACGGCGCCTGCAGGGAAGTGGCCGCGTCGACAAGCGCCTGAGCATCTACCGACAAGGCTTCGACGATTCCCCGGGCGGCGACGCTCACCGCGGCGCCGACGGGACGGCTGGTGGCCACGAGCATCGCGGCGGTACCGGCGTCGTCGAATCCGAGCACCCCGATGGTGTCTGCGAGAACTTCGCGTCCGACGAGCCAATCGAGGGTCGCGTCGAAGTCGGCGAAGAGGTTGTCACCGAACACCTCACCCTGCATGTGTTCGGGTTCGCGGTGAAACAGGTGAGGTGCGACGCTCACCCACCCTTCGCCGGCAAGCGCGCACATCAGATTCAGCAGAGCCGGGCTGAACTTCCGGGCTTCATGCAGGACGACGATCCCGCCCCGCGTCGGGCCGTCCGGCTCCACCACGGTCAGCGGAACAGCCGTGGCGACCTCCCCTTCGGCTCCGCGCAGATACGCGGTGGCTCGGAAGATTTCCGACATCTTCTAACTCTGACACGCAGACGGCCGCTACGCACCAAATCAGTGCGCGCATAATCGACTCGTGACCGCACACATTCGCCCTGACCTCGCCTCCATCCCCGCCTACGTTCCCGGACGCAATTTTCCGGGTGCGATCAAGCTGGCGAGCAACGAAACGACAGTAGGGCCGTTGCCCGGTGTGCGTGACGCCGTCGCCGACGCGGTCGCCAATGCCAACCGCTACCCGGACAATGCCGCGGTTGCACTCATCGAGGCGCTGGCCAGCTTCTTGAAAGTCGAGCCGGCCAACGTCGCCGCTGGTTGCGGCTCCGTGACGCTGTGCCAGGAACTCGTGCAGATCACGTGCGATCAGGGTGACGAGGTCATCTACGCGTGGCGTTCGTTCGAGGCGTACCCCGTGGTCACCCAGGTCGGCCATGCCGTCTCGGTCAAGGTTCCGCTGACCGAGGACTTCGGCCACGACCTCGACGCGATGCTGGCCGCGATCACGGATCGCACGCGGTTGATCTTCGTATGCAACCCCAACAACCCGACCGGCAATGCACTGTCGAAGGCAGAGCTCGAGAGCTTCCTCGACGCGGTCCCGGCGCACGTCGTCGTCGCACTCGACGAGGCGTACTTCGAATACTCACGCTCGGACGCCGACGGCATCGAGCTGTTCCGCAGCCGCCCCAACGTGGTTGTTCTGCGCACCTTCTCGAAGGCGTACGGCCTCGCGGGAATCCGCGTGGGTTACGCGGTCGCGGATCCGGAGATCATCGTGGCCCTCGGCAAGGTGCACACCCCGTTCACCGTGAGCGCTGTCGCGCAGGCCGCCGCAATCGCTTCCCTGGCTGCAGCAGACGAACTGCTTGCCCGCACCGAAGGTGTCATCGCCGAGCGGACGCGAGTTCGAACCGCTCTGATCGAAGCCGGGTACACCGTCCCCGAGTCGTCGGCGAACTTCGTCTATCTCCCCCTCGGGGAGCTCTCTCCCGCTTTTGCCGAGGCGAGTACCGAAGCGGGCATTCTGATCCGCCAGTACGGCGTCGAGGGCGTCCGGATGACCATCGGCGATCCACACGAGAACGACGCGTTCCTCGCTTTCGCTGACACCGACGTCGCGAAGCAGGCCGCGGGCATCGGCGTCACCGCGTGACACTCGATACATAACTGTTACGCCGGGGACTGGAATTCGTTTCGGCAGACGGGCACACTCAGGGAGGTTCGAGGCCGGTCCGAGTGAGGGAGCACGACGCATGACGCGACGCATGACACGAACGTGTGCCGTGCTCGCAACGACCCTTCTCGCCACCACCGCGACCTCCCTGAGTGGCGTCGCCAACGCAGAGTCCCAGGACACGGTGTCGGTACGTCTGTTGGCGTTCAACGATCTGCACGGCAGTCTCCGCCCGCCGGAAGGTGTTCGCAGCGAGATCAGGCAGGCCGACGGCTCTCTTACCCCCGCAGGTGGCGCGGCGTATCTCGCTGCTTACGTGACGCAACTTCGCAGCCAAGCCACCAACTCGCTGCTGTATTCGGTCGGTGACAACTGGGGATCGTCGGCGCTCGAGTCGGCGATGTTCAACGACGAACCGACGGTCGAACTCCTGAACCGGATGAAGATCGACGCTTCCGCGATCGGCAACCACGAACTGGACAAAGGGCTCGCCGAGTTCCGTCGCATGCAGTCCGGCGGTTGCTCCGCTGTCGATGCGTGCACGTTCAGTCCGTCCTTCGACGGCGCCAACTTCCCACTGATGGCCGCGAACATGACGTACACCAACGGCACCCCGGCCACGCTGCCCTTCACCGTGAACATGGTCGACGGCATTCCGCTCGGAGTAATCGCGATATCCCCCGCCAACACGTCGCAGATCGTGACACCAGGCGGGATCGCCGATCTGCAGTTCGGCGACGAGGTCGAAGCGATCAACCGCACCGCCGACGTCCTCGACTTCTTCGGCGTCAAAGCCATCACCGTCCTCCTGCACCGTGGGGACGAACCGGCCGTCGAAGGTGGGCCCAACGACTGCAACGTCGAGTCCGGGCCGGCCCGCGACATCGCCCTTCGTGCGTCACCGAAGGTGGACGTCATCTTCACCGCCGACAGCCACCAGCAGTACAACTGCGAATTCCCTGATCCCGCAGGCAATCCCAGAGTCGTGATGCAGGGCGCTTCGCACGGCCGGATCGTGTCCGTCGCAGACGTCACCATCGATCGCAACACACGCGAGGTCGTTCGCGATCAGACGTCCGCGTTCAATCAGATAGTGACACACGATATTTCGCCGGATCCCGATATTCAGGCTCTCGCCGACCGGGCCTGGTCGGAGGCGTCGGACAGCGCTCAGCGGCCGGTGGGGACCATTACCGCCGATCTGACACGCGACCGCGTCCCCAGCGGCGAATCGACACTCGGCAACCTGGTCGCCGACGCTCAACTCGCCGCCGGATCGACACGAGGCGCCCAACTAGCGTTGACGAACCCTGGCGGCATGCGCGAGGACTTGGACTTCGGCACTTCCGGCCAGGTCACCTACCGCCAGGCCTACGGTGTTCAGCCATTCGGTAACAGCCTCGAGGTGCTCTCCGTCACAGGAGCGGTGTTGAAGGACGCACTCGAACAGCAATTCCAGATCGACCTCGACGGCACCGCTACCGAGCGCATCCTCTCCCCGTCCGCGGGCTTCACCTACGCCATGGACCGGCGAGCAGCGCCGGGCTCGCGAATCTCGGAAATGCGCCTGAACGGGCAGGACATCGCCCCCGACGGCGCCTACAGCGTCGTGGTGAACAAGTTCCTCGCCGAGGGCGGGGACGGTTTCACCGCACTGAAGAACTCCACCCAGATGACCGGCGCGGGCAACGACCTCGACGCCTTGACTGCCCTGTTCGCAGCCGGGTCCCCGGTCTCGCCGCCTGCCACCGATCGCATCCGCACCGTCGGCTGAATAGGCATCCCCCCGCTCGATTGCCTAGTCTCGACGGGTGATCATCGCGACCCATAACGGCAAGTTCCATGCAGACGACGTCTTCGGCGTATCGCTGCTCAAGCAGCTGTACCCCGACGCCACCGTCGTTCGCAGCCGTGACGAGTCCGTCCTCGACAGCGCGGACATCGTGCTCGACGTCGGCGGTCGCTACAACCCGGCCGAGGGGCGCTTCGACCATCACCAGCGTGATGCCGGCGAGCGCAGCAACGGCATCCTGTACTCCGCCTTCGGTCTGCTCTGGCAGGAATACGGCCTGCAGTTCTGTGAAGGCGACGCCTCCGTGTTCCGCCGTATCGACAGCCGACTGGTCGAGGGCATCGACGCCGTCGACAACGGCCAAGAGATCTACACCCTCAACGACTACGGCACCAAGCCTTTTGATCTGTCGTCCGTGCTGGACCTTTTCAATCCGATCTCGTCCACCGACGAGGAGTTCGACACCCAGTTCGAGCTGGCCGTCGTTCTCGCAACCCAGGTCTTGATTCGCCTGCGCGCCAAGTACGCCGGCGACGCGGCCGCCGAGCGCGAGTTCACCGAGACCTACGAAAAAGCAACGGATCCGCGCTTCGTCGTCCTGGAACGCTTCGTTCCCCACGGCCGCGCCGCGTCTGCCCAGCCGGAGCTGCTGTTCACCATCTTCCCGAACACCAACGGCGGCTGGTCGATTCAGACGGTCAAGCCTGCTGACTCCAAGTTCGGTTCACGAAAGCTGTTGCCGGAGCAGTGGCGCGGCCTGAACGGCTCGGATCTTGCCGCCCAGACGGGCGTCGACAGTTCGGTCTTCTGCCACAAGGCCGGGTTCATCGCGGCGGCGCAGACCCGTGACGGCGCCCTCCAATTGCTCGAACTGGCACTGGCCGAGTAGTTCTCAGCTCACATTCCCAGCGCCGTCTTCACCGTCGGCCAGGAATCGTGAAGCGCGTCTTGCCAGTACGGCCACGAATGGGTGCCGTCGTTCCGATACGCGAATACTGCGGGAATCGACAACTCGCCCAACCTCGCTTCGAACAGTTGTGTGCACGTATTAGCGAGCGCCTCGAGCGGTCCGCCTTCGATGGCAGTCTGCAGTCCACTCGGGGTGAAGACGTTGTCGTATTCTCCGGGCGCACCTGTACCGGAGGACACGTAGATCGTCTTCCCTCGCAGCGTTTCCGCGTTGGTGGACGGGTCGTGCTTTTGCCAGTCGGGGTCCGACGCCGGGCCCCACATGTTGGTGGCGTCGCCCGCCTTGCTGGCCACGGTGAGCCGTACGGAGTCCTGCGAGGACGATTCGGAGTTGTCGAGACAGCCACTGTACGAGGCCAATCCGGTGTAGAGCTTCGGGTGATGTGTGATGAGGTTGGCCGCGCCGAGCGCACCCATGGACACCCCGCCGACCACGTTCGTCCCATTTCCGGAAAACGCAGAATCGATCAACGTCGGAAGTTCTTCTGCGAGAAACGATTCCCACTCGTTCACACCGAGGTTCGGATCGTCGTTCTTCCAGTTGGTGTAGAAACTGCCGGTACCGCCAACAGGGAGAACGACGTTGACGTTCTTGTCGGCGAAAAACGCTTCGATGTCGGTCTTTTGAGTCCAGGTGCTTTCGGAGTATCCGGATTCCGAACCGGCACTGACGCCGTCGAGTAGGTAGAAGGACGGACGCGAACCGGCACTCGACGCTGGATGCAGAACCTGCACTTGCACCTCGCGCCGCATGGCCGGCGACTCGACGAAGACGGCACTGCGTGTGGGCGACAACTGCTCTATGCGATTGATGTGAGCCCCGGCCTGACCGGCCGAATCTCCTGGTGGGTTTTCAGGTGCCGGTTCGGCATACGCCACTCCGCCCACGACAAGCGCGAGCACGACCAACACAATCCCGACAAACCCAAATCTCCGCATCCGTCAAGCGCCCCCTGAGCATCGCACGACTACCGCTGACTCTCGATTGGACAGGACGAACGTCCCGGGGTCAACCCACTGGTTGGGATTTATTACTCGCGGGTATCCAATGGAGTTGGACAGTTCTCCACCGATGCACACACAGGTGTGGATAACTTCATTCACATCCGCTTCCCAGTTGTGCATAACCTGTGGACAAAAGGATGAATTACAACATAGTTATTCCTTCTACCTGCAACGATTCGTTTCCCCACAGTGTGCATAACTTTGTCGAACAGGGCTCGCGAGACGCCGGTTTCCGGGCGTGTCCATGCAGTTCACACCGCCGCGCCACTCTTTGTTCACAGGCCCGACACCACCGGCCGACAATGCTCCCCACCCCGACTTCATACTTGTTGCATGCTGACCGCTCTGCTCGCCGCCACAGCTGTGCTCGCCCTACTGACTCTGGTCCCCGGGCCCGACATGGCCGTCGTGACGCAGGCTGCTCTCGGCGCGGGCAGATCCGCCGGTTTCCGGGTAGCTGCCGGCATCGTCTCGGGCCTTCTGGTGTGGGGTCTGTTGACCGTCCTCGGGCTGTCGGCGATCCTGGCCGCGTCGGCGGAGGCGTACACCGTCGTCAAGCTCGCCGGCGCGGCTTACCTGATCTATCTCGGTGTGCGAGCACTGTGGGAGAGCCGGACGTCGCGGATGCAACACAATGCCGACGCTCCACGATCGCAGAAGGCCGGGACATGGAAGACGGGCTTCACCACCAACCTGCTCAACCCCAAGATCGCCGTCTTCTACACCGGACTGTTGCCGCAGTTGGTTCCGGCCGGGTGGCCGACGGGACCGTCGCTTGCATTGCTGGTGCTCATCCACGCAGCCATCACCATCGTGTGGCTCAGTGGCTACGTGGTCCTTCTCTCGCGAGCGCGTAGCACCTTCGAGAAGCCCCGAGTGCGACAGGCACTCGAGCGCATAACCGGAACAGTTCTTCTAGGATTCGGAGCGAAGATCGCGCTCGAAGCGCGCTGAGACGGCAATCGGAAAAGAGTAGACAGTGGGCGCGTGGGGATCGGGACCGTTCGAGAACGACGGTGCAGGGGATTTGATCGCGTCCATCGGGCACGGTGACTTCACCTTCGAATCGGTGGAGTGGGCATTCGAGGACGACTACCTCGAGGTGGACGGCGGCCAAATCGCCATCGCCTTGCTCGAATTGGTGCTGATCGTGCGCGCCGATCACAAGCGCGACCCCGCCACCGAAGACCTCGATCTCGATTCCTTCACCGCGGCCCTGACCAGCGAACGGCTCACCTGGTTGATCGAAATGGTGGAGCGCACCATCGCATCGACCGATTCGGAACTGTTCGAATTGTGGGACGAGCAGGGACCGGAAGAGCTTGCGTCGTGGCGAGTTCCCGTCGTGGACGGTCTCGAGGATCTGCGCGTTCTGTCGGTCTGATTCCGTCACCGCTCCATCACGTTTGCTTATCGGGCCACAACGGTTCGGTCTTGGTCAGATTCCCTGGTAGGACCCTATGGTCGAACGGATCACCGAGTGAGAACTGTGGCTCGTCGACGACGGGAATCCACGCTCACCCCGGACCCAGGAGCAGACCATCATGGCGACTTTCGTTCCGGCTGCGCGCGTCGACAGAATCAGGGAGTCGCCGAGTGTGGCTGCCGCACAACGAGTGCGCGAGCTGAAGGCCCAGGGCCGTGAAATACTCGACCTGACCGTCGGGGAGCCCGATTTCGACACACCCGACAACATCAAGTCTGCGGCGATCACTGCGATCAACACGGGTCAGACCAAGTACACCGCAGTCAACGGCATCCCGGCTCTACGCGAGGCAATCGCAGCACGCGCGGCTTCGCGAACCGGAATCCAGTACGCGGACAACCAGATCACCGTCGGCGGCGGCGCGAAACAGGTCATCTTCCTCGCTCTCATGGCGACGGTCGAAGCCGGCGTCGAGGTTATCGTTCCCGCCCCTTACTGGGTTTCGTACCCGGATATGGTCCTCGCTCACGACGGAACTCCGGTGATCGTTCAGTGCGAGGAGTCCGACAACTTTCTTCTCACAGCCGAAGCACTATCCGCTGCAATCACTTCGAACACCAAGTGGGTCATCCTCAATGCCCCGGGCAACCCCACCGGATCTGTGTACACCCGCGAGCAGCTGCAGGCCCTCGCCGAAGTGATCGAGGCCAATCCCCATGTCAGTGTGTTGGTCGACGAGATCTACGACGAGATCAACTTCGGCGACGCTCCGATCCCGAGTCTGCTGCAGGTCGCTCCGCACCTCCGTGATCAGGTACTGGTCACCAACGGAGTCTCCAAGTCTCATGCCATGACCGGGTGGCGACTCGGATACGGACTCGGAAATTCCGGATTGATCGGCGCCGTCAACAAACTGCAGGGTCAGAGTTCTTCCTGCCCGTCCTCGATCAGCCAGGCCGCAGCCGTGGAAGCCCTCACCGGCGACCAGAGTTTCCTCACCGAATCCGTACGAAGTTACCGACGACGACGCGACCTCTCGGCTCACCTCCTCGGTGTTGTCCCCGGGCTCGAGCCCGTCGTGCCGCAGGGTGCGTTCTACCTGTTCGTCAACTGTGCCGGCTTGATCGGCAAGCAGACCCCGGATGGCACCGTGATCGAGTCCGACCAGGATCTCGTCCTCTATCTCCTCGACGAGGCGTCGGTTGCCACCATTCAGGGTTCGGCTTACGGCGCATCGCCGTACTTCCGTATCTCCTTCGCCACCTCCGAGGCCGTCCTCGAAAAGGCCGCGGCACAGATCGCCGCGGCAGTCGAACGCCTTTCCTGATCTTTCATACTTTCTGGAGTACAAGATGATTCACGTCAAGACGAAAATTGATCGCGCGGACAAGGACCTGATTGCCGAACTGGGGACGTTCTCCGCGGCCACGATTCACGAGGCACAGGGACGTAAGGGGTCGCTGCATCCGGCGATCAAACCGATCGACCGCGACATGAAGTTCTGCGGCTCCGCCTTCACAGTCAAGTGCCATCCCCGTGACAACCTCATGCTGCAGGTTGCGATCAGCTACGCACAGCCGGGTGACGTCCTGATCGTCTCTTCAGGTGATCAAGCCGCCGGCCAGTTCGGCGATGTCCTCGCCAATGCCTGTGTTGCGCGCGGCATTACCGCACTGGTCACCGACGGCGGAGTGCGCGATACCCGGGAGATCCGCGAACTCGGATTCCCCGTCTTCTCCAAGCACGTGTACATCGAGGGAACCGTCAAGGAATCTCTCGGCCCGATCAACCATCCCCTGGTCTTCGGAGAACAGGTCATTTATCCCGGTGACGTCGTCAAGGGTGACTGCGACGGCGTTGTCGTGGTCCGCCGCGAGGAGGTTGCCGAGGCAATCGAACTCTCGCGTGCCCGTGACGAAGCCGAAGCCGGGTATATCGAGCGTTACAAGCGAGGCGAGACCCCACTCGAGGTGAGCAATCTGACTGCCCTGCTGGAAGCCAAGGGCCTGGTGGTCGAATAACCTGCTGTGCGCCTTTATTAACCACCCGCGGTTAATAAAGGCGCACAGGGTCGAAGGACTCAGAACCGCAACAGCACCTTCCCCGACACCGAAGCATCCTTGGCGACTGCGAAGGCTTCCAGAGCTTCCTCGACCGGATATTCGTGTGTGAGAACAGCATCGACAGCAAGCGAACCGTCGGCGAGGGCGAGCAGCACCTCGTCGATTTCGTCGTTGAAGCGGAATGAGCCCACCAACTCCAACTCTCGCGTGATCGCCAGCGAAATGTGTACCGGTTGAGGTCCGGACGGAAGAAGCCCGAGCATGACCACCCGTCCACCGCGCGTCGCCCCGCGAATAGCGGATTCGAGCCCGCGATGATTGCCGGTGCACTCGACGACCACGTCGGCATCGGATGCGGCGACTGCCTCGGCGTCGGTGGCCTCGAGAACCCGATCCGCACCGAGCGTCGACGCGATCTGCAGCGGAACGTCGTGCACGTCGACCGCGGTGATCGACTGCGCGCCTGCTCGTTTGAGCACAGCCACGACCAGTGCGCCGATGGGTCCGCAGCCGACGACCAGCGCCTTCTTCCCGCGTACGTCTCCCGCTCGCGAAACAGCGTGCCAGGCAACGCTTGCCGGTTCGGCTACCGACGCAGTCCGCAGGTCCAACCCCTCGGGCAGTTCCCGGAGCATGCGTGTCGGGAGCACTGCGTATTTCACGAAGGCGCCCTCGGTGTGTGGGTACTGCGCTGCACTTCCCAGGTATGTGCAGCAGGGCGAGAGGTTGGGCCGATCGCTCGGGAACCGAGGCGCGGTCCCACCGGGCGTTGCGGGGTGTACGGCCACGGAAGTTCCAACTGCCGGCCCCGTTCCGTCCGCCGCGGCCGTCACGACCGTGCCGACCACCTCGTGACCGAGCAGCATCGGCGCCTTCAGAATCGACTCCCCCGCCGCGCCGTGCGTCCAGTAGTGCAGATCTGATCCACACACACCGCCGTAAGCGATCTCGATCACTGCCTGCTCGGCGGTCGGCGCAGTCAACGCAACATGCTCGACCCGCAGGTCACCTGCCGCATGGGCCACCACTCCGAGCGTCGTTTCCGGTAGTACAAAACTCATGATGCGCTCTCTCAGTCGTTGCGACGGATGAAGTCGAGGCCACCGGGCACCTGGAAGGTGGGGAGCACCTCGATGAGACCAAGATTGACGTGACCAGGGGCGTCGATCGCGAACTCGATGGTATCCGCGATGTCCTTGGTAGTGATGGATTCGTAGCCTTCGTAGAAGGTCTCCCACGCTTCCTTCATGGCTTCGGGCGTGCCGCCGAGGTTGCGACCGAAGATCTCGGTCTCGACCCGGCCGGGGCAGATCTCGGTCACTCGAATCCGCTTGCCGATGCAGTCGTTTCGCAGCTGGCGCGAAATCTGGTGCACCGCAGCCTTGGTCGCGTGGTAGGCAGTGTGGCCGTAGAAGTTGTACAGGCCGGCGATGGAGCTGATGTTGACGACATGACCTAGATCGCGCTCCACCATTCCCGGCAGCAGAATGCGGCACAGGTGCAGCACTGCACGAAGATTCACGTCCACCATCGCGTCGACCGATGCTTCTTCGGCGTCGAGAATGTTTCCGGTTGCGGACACCCCCGCGTTGTTGACGAGGATGTCGATCTCCAGTCCGCCGACAGCTTCGGCGAGCGCGGCGGTGTCGGTGATGTCCACGGGCAGAGGGATCATTCCGGTGCGATCGGCAACCTCACCGAGCTTGTCGGCATTGCGGGCGACGCCGTAGACCGTCAGTCCGCGCTTGGTGAACATCTCGGTGACGGCGGCACCCATTCCGGTGTTGGCGCCGGTGACGAGAGCTGTGCGGTAATCGGAGAAAGGCATTGTGTGCTCCTACAGGAAGAAATTGGTATGACCCGGCGGCCGCCGCGGACTGCAGGCGGCCACCGGGCCGGATCAGGAGTGACTCACGCGAGAAGTCACAGAGTGTCGCGTAGCGGAACGTGGGCGCGATCGGTGATGGTGCTGACCGCGATCAGCGTGCCGACTGCGGTGATGACCGCGTAGAAGGCGGGAACGTAGATACCGAATTCGGGGATCAACCAGGTCATCAACAACGGTGCGGTACCACCGAAGAGTGCGGACGAGATGTTGTAACCCAAACCGTAGGCGGAGTAGCGAACCCGCGTGGGGAACAGTTCGACGATCAGGATGTGGATGACGGCTGTGTGCCCGGCGAAGATCACTGCCATGAGGCAAGCACCGAGAACGGCGAGGCCGACGTTGCCGGTCACGATCATGGCATAGCAGGGGATCGCTCCGATCGCCATTGCCGCAGCTGCACCGGCGATGACCTTCTTGCGACCGATCCGGTCGGAGAGAGCACCCATGAACGGAATCGCGAAGCAGATCGCGACCAGGCTGGATGCGGTGACGAGAAGCGCTGTCCCGGTCGAGAATCCGATCTGATCGCCTTTGAGGAACGTGGGCATGTACGAGAACAGAACGTAGTAGCCGGAACCATTCATCAAGGGGATGAACAGGGCGAGGATCATGGCGCGACGGTGTTCGGGAGTGGAGAATGCTTCCTTGAGCGGATTGCGCGACAAACCGCCGGATTCCTTGAGCCGCTCGAAGTTCGGGGTATCGGAGATCGCGCGGCGGATGTACCAGCCGATGATTCCCATCGGAATGGCCATGAGGAACGGGATGCGCCACGCCCACGATGCGAGTCCGCCGCCGTTGATCGCGTCGGCGTTGAGCCACGGCGACATGGCAAACGCGATCATCGTTCCGGTCAGCAGTGCGAGGAACGACGCGATCTGCGCGTAGCTCGTGATCAAGCCGCGCTTGCCTTCCGGGGCGTGTTCGGCGAGGAACGTCATGGCGCCGGCAGCTTCACCACCGACGGAGAATCCCTGCACGATCCGCAGAAAGATCAGCAGTGCCGGTGCCGCGATACCGATGGCCGCGTAGGTGGGCAGCAAGCCGATACCGGCGGTCGCCACGCTGATCAGCATGATGACGAACACCAACATCTTCTGTCGACCGATCCGGTCGCCGAGGATGCCGCAGACCACCGCGCCGAGGGGTCGAACGAAGAACGAGACCGCGTAGCCGGCGAACACCAGCATCAGCGCGTCGCTCGACTTCGATACGTCGAAGAACACGATGGCCAGTGCCGTCGCCATGAACGCGAAGACACCGTTGTCGTAGAGCTCGACGAAGATGCCGACGCAGCCCGCTGCGACGACTTTCCGGACCTTGCGCGGGTCGGCTACCTGGCCGTCTACCGCTTCGATGGTGTTGGTCATGCTGTCTCCAAAATAGACGCGCGGCGCGGAGCGCTCGCGGGGCGTGTGGTGCCGACGTGGCTCGGTACTCGGGCTTCCGAGGTGTGAAGAGGTATCCGGAGGGTGGTGAATACGTTCTCCACACGCCGCCTCAGCAAGGCGATGCGGTGCTGCTGTTCGCGGTGCTCTGCAACCGCCGTTGCGACGCTGCAGTTCCGGAATCGGACGCGGTGCCCGGGTCGGGCCTGTCCCAGCTGTGAGAGTGAAACGGTGGTGACGACTGCCAGCACCGGATAACCGGCGGTGACGCCTCTACCTCGATGCAGGACCAGAAGTTCGTTGCCAGCGGGTACTTCGACGGCGCCGATGGGGACGCCGCGCGAGAGGACCTCGCCGGTGCCGGTGCGCTGTGGGAGCGGCTGCTCATCGGTAGATGCCAGCCGAAGCCCGATGTGATTGCTCTGATCGCCCACCACGAATTCGGTGCCGAACAGCGCGGCTGCACTCTCCCCGAAGTCGTCGATGTCGGGGCCGTCGGTCACGTCGAGCGTCCACACGTTGCCGAAGGACGGTCGGTCGGGCAACAACCGGAACAGCGGTAGCCGGAAGACCGGGTGGTCGATCGGCGGGCAGTCGGTGTCGACGACCAGCGTCTCCCCCGCGGTCAAGTGACGGCCGAATCCGAGGACCTGGTCGGGAGCGCAGCTGCCCAGGAGGTAGTCGGCCGTCAGCTCTCCGTGGACGGCGACGTAGACGCGCAATCCGTCGTGGATTCCGGTGACGGCAAGCCGCTGACCGGCTCGCCAGACGATCGGTTCCCACTGCGGTTGCCGATGTCCGTCCACCGTCACCGTTGCGGGTGCACCCGTGACGGCGATCAGCAGATCCGTGGACGCCGACGCTGAAAAGTCGAGGGCCGTCAACTCCAGTAGCGGGGCCTCGCGCCTACTACCCACCAACGCGTTGGCGATCTCCGCGCTGATCTGGTCGGCTGCGCCGCCCGTCGCCTGACCGAACTGTGACGCCGATCCACGCCCCAAATCCTGGACGGAGCTGATTCCGGGAGTCAGGACGGTGACGGTCTCAGCCATGGGGATCACCCCCTACGGGCAGGAGCGAGCGTCCGTCGAAGTCGTCCCAGCGATCGGCGTCGATCGCACGGAAGACGAACAGATCGCCCGGGCGGTAGGCAGAAATCTGCTCCGACGCCGGATCGACCAAGATGAGCGGGGTCCGGCCGATCACTGCCCAACCGCCGGGCGCAGGCCTGGCCGAAACGACTGCCTGACGTCCGGCCACCGCAACGGAACCGGCCGCGACGTGCGGTCGCGGGCTCGATCGGCGCGGGATGGGAAGGCCGAACGCCGGGCCGTCGAGCATCGGGGCGCCGCCGGGTGAGCCGTAGCAACGCATGACCAACGGGGCTGCGGAGTGAAGGCGCACCACTTCGGCTTCGGTGACGCCGAGAAACCGCGCTGTATCACCCAGGTCCGGGCCGTGTTCGCCCCCGTAGACGACGGGGATCTCGAACGTCCTAGGTTCACCTTCCAGCGGTCGGGGGATAGTCGTTGCTTCGCGAACCAGGCCGCGGACGGCGTCGTGGTCCGTGAGGAGGTTGTCGAACTCGACCAGCAGGGCGTCGTATGTCGGGATGACGCTGACGATGCCGTCGGCACCGAGATCGAAACGTGCAGCGATCGATCGAACGGTGTTCCAGTTCTGCTCGGCGGTCCCGCCGCTGACACTGACGCGAACGGCGGCGTCACCGCAGTCGGCGACGTAGGTCTTCACGCGGAACACCCGACATCACGGGCCCGCCGTGACGCCACGACCCGGGTCAGCGGCGCAATGGTGACACCGGCGGCCTCGAGCGCGGCGCGAATCGCCTTCGCGTTCGCGACGGCACCGGGGTTGTCACCGTGCACGAGGACCGTATCGGCGACAACCGGGATCAACGTGCCGTCCACAGCTTCGACGACTTCCTCGACCACCATCCGAACGGTCCGCTCGACCAGAACGTCGACGTCGTGAATCACCGCTCCCGGCTCGCTGCGGGGCACGAGAGTTCCGTCGGAGTTGTATGCGCGATCCGCGATTCCGACGATGCCGACGCTCAATCCGCGGGCAGTCGCCTCGTCGGCCAACGCCCCGTCCTGGGCGAGCACGATCAACGACGGATCGAAGGCCGCGACCGCATCGACGACGGCGCGCGCGTAATCCTGGCGTACAGCAACAAGATTCCCGAGTTTGCCGTGGGGAGCGATGTGCGACAACGACGTTCCGTTCGCGACCGCAAAGGCGTGAAGGGCGCCGAGTTGGAACAGCACGTCGGTTCGGACCTCGTTCTCACTGAGATCCATCGCGCGACGTCCGAATCCGGCGAGGTCCGGAAAACTCGGATGCGCGCCGATGCCGATACCGCGCGATACGCACCCCCGCACGGTCGCATCCATGGTTCGTGGATCGCCTGCATGGAATCCGCAAGCGATGTTGGCCGAAGTCAGCGTGTCGAGCAGAGCATCGTCGGCGCCCATGGTCCACGTGCCGAAACCTTCGCCGAGATCGGCGACAAGATCGATGCTGGTTGCCATTTCGGTCCTTCCGGTTCGTTTACTCGTTCGTACGGGCGCCGTTGCCCGTGGTTGGTCCGACTGTCGAAGTTCTGTGTGTCGACTTCGGTGTTTCTGGGACGCTACTCAGGAACGCCAAAGGGTTGTTAATACCGTTTCGCGTTGGGGTGATCGGAATTCGATATGTCCGTTGAGCTGGTAGTTTGCACAGCATGGACACGAGAAGGCTCTACTCGTTCGTACGAATTGTCGATGCCGGCAGCATCACCCGAGCCGCCGACATCCTGCACATCGCACAACCCGCCCTGAGCCAACAGATGACGTCGCTGGAAACGCAGTTCGGTCAGCAACTTCTGATCCGCAGCAAACAGGGTGTCGAGCCGACCGATGCGGGGCACGCACTCTATCGGCATGCTCAGGTGATTCTGCGTCAGGTGGAGAGTGCTCAGGCCGAGGTGTCCGTGGTCGGACGGGCGCTGGCGGGTGGCGTCTCGGTCGGCCTCGCCCCGTACAGCACCGCGACGGCAATCGCCTTGCCGCTCTTGGCCCGTGTGCGCGAGCAGCACCCGAATATCTTGTTGCACATCAACGAGAACTTCGGTGGCGTGCTCAGCGAAGCGATGATGACCGGTCGCATGGATCTGGCGTTGTTGTACGACGCCGGCCCGATCAAGGGTGTGACGTTCGAACGCTTGCTCACCGAGGAGCTGGTGGTGGTTGCGCCGTTCGGTACCGGACTGGCAGGCGAATCGGGATCCGACATCTCCCTGCCCGAGATCGCCGAACTACCACTATTGCTTCCGGGTCGGATGCACACCATCCGCAAGGTGGTGGAGCAGGCTTTCGACCGTGCAGAGCAGCAACCGAACATCGTGGCCGAAGTGGAATCGGTGATGACGCTGTCCGAGGCCGTACGCACCGGATTGGGCGCGACGGTTCTGCCGTGGTCGGTGGCCCGCAGGGTCATGGACGTCGAAGCGCTCGAGCTACGACGCATCGAGCCGGGCATCGAAGTGCATGTCTCCCTTGGCACCCCGGCCAATCAGCCCCTCTCCAAACCGGCCGAGGCGGTGCGCGATGTTCTGCGCACCGTCGTTGCCGATTACGTGAAGGGAACCAACGCGAGCGGTCAGTAGCCCGCCGACGGATCGATCACGGCGGCGAGGTCCTCACCTGCGGCGAATCGGGCGACGTTGGCTGCAACGTGATCTGCCAGGACGCGGGTGAGCGTCGTAGCCGGGTTGGCGACGTGTGGAGTGATGATCGCGTTGGGCAGCTTCCACAACCGATGCCCGTCCGGCAACGGCTCGGGATCGGTGACGTCCAGTGCCGCCCCGCCGATCGAACCGGCTTCCAGTGCGTCGACCAATGCGTCCGTGTCGACGAGGGTGCCACGCGCGATGTTCACGATCCAGCTCGACTCCGACATCTGGTCCAGTTCGGCCTTGCCGACCAGATGCCGCGTCGCGGATGTCGACGGTGCTGCGATCACGAAGTGATCTGCCTTGGACCAGATTTCGCCGGTGCGGTCGGCCGAGAGCGTTTCGGAAGCACCCTCGACAGGGGTCCCCGAGCGGGTGATCGCGATGACCTTGACTTTGGACGCGGCGAGGTACGGGATCAACGCACGGCCGATTCCGCCGCAACCGATGATCGCCACTGTCGAGCCCTGCAAAGTGCCCACCCGCGGGTCGAACTCTTCCTTGCGCCACGATTGCGCCGCCAATTGTTCGGGGAGAGAACGAACTCCGGCGAGGAGAAGCATCATCGTATGTTCGGCAACATTGCCCGCGTACGCTCCGGCAGCAGACGTCCAGACCCGCTTGTCGTCGATCACCCCGGCGTCGAACCAGGGCTCGATGCCGGCGAACGGCAACTGCACCCAACGAACCGAATCGGGTAGCGACGACGGGAACGTCTCCGGCCCGTGTACCCACACGACGCCCTCGGCGTCTGCCAGTGGAACGAGAACTCCACCGGCTCGGCGTATTCCGTCGGCGACGTGAGGATCCTCGACGGGACCGAGGTGGATGCGAGGGGCGCTGGCGTCTGTCATGTGGGTGCTTTCTGTTCGAGTAGCGGACGATCTAACAGCGGACAATCAGACGACGGCCGTCATTCCGCCGTCGACGTAGAGGATCTGACCGTTGACGAAATCCGAAGCCGGGGAGGCCAAGAACAGTAGCGACCCGATCAGCTCCTCGGTACGGCCCCAACGTCCGGCGGGTGTCCGCTTGGCGAGCCACGCGGTGAACTCCGGATCGTTGACCAGCGCAGAGGTCAGTTCGGTGTCGAAGTATCCCGGTGCGATCGCGTTGATCTGCAAACCGAAGGGTGCCCAGTCAGCGCACATTCCGCGGGTGAGCATCTTGAGCCCGCCCTTGCTGGCCGCGTACGGTGCGATTCCCGCTCGGCCGAGTTCGCTCTGCACCGAGCAGATGTTGACGATCTTCCCGTGTCCGCGCTCGACCATGCCGCGGGCGAATTCACGTCCGACGTAGAACGCACTGGTCAGGTTGGTGTCCATGACACGCCGGAAGTCGTCGTCGCCGAACTCGAGAAGCGGGGCGCGGTGCTGCACGCCGGTGTTGTTGACAACGATCTCGACCGGGCCGACCTCCGCCTCGATGCGTGTCGCCGCATCCCGGACGGCGGCCGAATCGGTGACGTCGAACGCGTATGCGTGCACCGTTGCGCCGGTCGCGTCGGCGATGCGTCGACGCTCGGCTTCGAGCACGTCGGAATTTCGGCTGTTGAGCACCACCACCGCACCCGCCTCGGCGAGACCAGTCGCGAGGGCCGAGCCGATGCCTCGGCTCGAACCCGTCACCAGCGCGACCTTCCCGGAAATGTCGAACGGGCCGGGGCTTGCGGTGCTACTCACGCTGTGACGCTCCTCTGAGATGTATGGATGTAGTCGACTGCCTCGCCCACCAGTGTGCTCGGTTCGGAGACGACATTCAGCGTGATGCCGCGCTCGTCGTCTGTAAGCGGTTCGAGAGCCTCGAACTGGGAGATGAGCAGACTCTCCGGCATGAAGTGCCCGGCGCGGAAACGCATACGTGCGGAGATAGTCTCGAAATCACCGGCCAGGTGGACGAACTGCACGTCGAGACCGTCCGGGCGCAACCGGCCCCGATAGTCCTTTCGCAGAGCCGAACAGGCAACGACGCCTGTTCGTCCCGCATCGGCACGCTCGGAAAGCCAGGCCGCGATCGCGTCGAGCCACGGCACACGGTCTTCGTCGGTCAACGGTGTCCCCGAACGCATTTTGGCGACATTGGACTCGGGGTGCAGATCGTCACCGTCGACGAAGTCTGCCCCGAGAGACGTGGCGAGACCCACTGCCACGGTGCTTTTTCCAGCACCGGCCACACCCATCACAACTACCTGCACGGTCATGCTTCGACCATGCCCGACTACCGAAGGCCAGACAATACTCGAGTGATACCGGTTCGCGAGGGTGCCATAGCGGAACGATCTAGGAACTTCTGCCCGTTCGAGCCCTATCCGTTCGCCTTCGCGATCGAATCCTTGCCCTCGGCCGCTCCACCCTCGATGGTGTCGTGCTGGATGGGAACGAACTTCTTCTTCGGCAGCAGGAACAGCCACGTCGCGAAGACGAACGGGCCCGTTCCGGCCGGCAGGCTGATCGGAGCAAAGGCAGACACCAGCGTGCCGTGGATGACAACAGTCACCAGTACTCCGAAGACGGTGTAGACGAACACACGCCACGACGGGTTGTAGAACACCGATCCGAGAGCAATTGCCGTCAGCACCGAACTGAGCCCGTAGAGACCATTGCCGATGTCGACGGTGTTTGCGCCCAGCGCCAGTACCGAACCCATCGCTATCGCGGAACCGATGAGCGCGAACAACGCCGCCCAACGCGACGCGACCAGCAGCGCGATCACGAAGATAATGCCGGTGACGGTGTTGTTGATCAGAAAGATCTGGGAGACGTTGCGGAACAGCGTGTCCCACAGGAAGCTGAAAGTAATTTCGGCATGAACTGACGCGTCCCCGATGTGCTGGGGAAACTGGCCCGCGCTGAGGTCTGACGTTTCGATCCGCAGGAACTGGAACGCCGCGAGGAGGAAGAACCAGTTGACGAGGTTGAACGGAAAGGTCAGCGCCGGTACGCCCCACGTCTTGAAGACATTGGCAACGGCCAGGAACGCGATCGTCGACGCGGCAGCTCCCACCACGAGGTAGATCCACAGCATCACACCGCCGGCAAGGAACGTCGGAAAGGCAGCTCCCACAAGAACTCCGTTGTATCCGTACAGGCCGATACGCATCGAATCGTCGTCGGAGTGCAGCATCATCCCGGTGACGGTGGATACCACCAGACCCACCACGGCACCAATTGCTACGGTGATCGTGTACGCGGCTATCGCTCCCCAGAAGATGCCGACCAGAAACAGCAGGCCCGTCAGCGCATTGCCCTGGAACATCACCTGCCCGGAGCCTTTGAGATTGGTGTCGATGAATCTGAGCACGACGTTCTTGTCCGCGACGTCGTCCCAGGGTTTGGTGATGGTGGTCATCGCACGTCCCTCGATCCTTCTCCGACGATCCGCGTCATCCCCACAGCGGGACGGGCGGAATGGTGGTGTCCAGAACTGCCTTTCGCACCAGAGCCCAGAAATCACGAACCTTCGCCTTGACGGGTTCGCTCTCCGGACCGAGGACTTTGAAGATGAGACCGGCGTCGTTCGGTAGCCGACTCGCTCCGGAAACGACCTTGCCGTCACGGCCCGGAACTACCTCTTCGAGAATCGCGTCGGCGTGCTCCTTCGGTGTCAGCAGGATGACATTGCCGAACACGTCGTGGTCGCCCATGATTCCGCCGTATCGCACGGGGAAGCGTGCCGGTTCAATCACCAATTTCTCGGTGAAGAGGTTCTTCCCGTCCGGACGCTCCGCCTTGATCATTGTGGAGTACAGGTCGTAGACGAACATCTCTCCGCCGTCGTGGTACTTGCGACCCGACATCACGATCTCCGAGAACAACAGCGTTGCAGTCGGATCCACCGTGATGTCGGTGCGCGCGTAGTACCTCGCGTTGCGGTGTGGGATCGTCACCCCGGGCATCAGTTCGAGATACGAATTCTCCGCGAGCACCACTTTCTGGAGTTGCGACGCGTGATTGGCATCCATCCGGTGAACCTTGGTGGCCGACTGAGTGGTCACGTGCGCGAGGGAACCCGGTTCCATCTCGATGGTCAGGAACAGTCGATCGCCTTGCAACACACTGCCGGACGTCGAGATCATGTAGACGCACGGCATGGTCGGCAACGCTTCGTCCCAGTACAGCGCCTGCTGAACGAGCAGCGGTGTCTTGCGGTACATGTCCCGCAGAATCGTCTTGTCGCCACGGTCGACAAATCGCATCTCGAGAACGCCGGTCTTCCCGACCTTGCCGGCCGGGGCCTGCTTCGGCTGGTCCTGGTACTGGTCGAGTTCCGGGATGGTCGGGATCGGCCCCGGGAGCGACCGCGATGCTCCCGGGACGGACGTTGCGCTCACGGTGCGCTCGCTCCCACTTCCTCTTCGTCGAAGAGGACTCCGTGCACGATGAGGTCCACCACTTCCTTGATGCCTTCCCCGGTCATGCAATTGGTGAAGACGAACGGCTTGTCGCCGCGCATCCCCTTGGAGTCGCGATCCATGACTCCGAGATCGGCGTTGACGTACGGTGCGAGATCGGTCTTGTTGATGACCAGGATGTCGGACTGCGAGATTCCCGGACCGTTCTTGCGCGGAATCTTGTCGCCTGCGGCTACGTCGATGACGTAGATGAAGAAGTCGACCAGAGCTGGACTGAACGTCAGTGTGAGGTTGTCGCCACCACTTTCGATGAACACCACGTCGGTGTCCGGGAACGTTTTCTCCATGTCCTCGACCGCCGCGAGATTCATACTCGGGTCTTCGCGGACGGCGGTGTGTGGGCAGGCTCCCGTCTCCACGCCGACGATACGTTCCTCCACGAGAACACCTTTGAGAGCCTTGCGCACATGCTTGGCATCTTCGGTGGTGACCACGTCATTGGTGATGATCAGAACGCTGGTGCCCCGCTTGATGAACTCCGGCGTGATCGCCTCGATGAGTGCGGTCTTACCCGAACCCACGGGTCCGCCGATTCCGATGCGCGTTGTCTTCTTCATCGTTCTCCTTCTAGTTCATGAACATTCGGACGTGCGCCTTGACGTGAACCGCAGCCAGAATGTCGATCATCGGGGCGAAATTGGACATGTCGTCGAGTCCGTAGTCACGCACTGCGGCGTACTCACGGCCGGCGCTCTGATTGACCTCGAACAGAATCTCTTGCGTCGTGAGGTGATCGACTCGGACGATACGAAGGGCAGCGCCGAGCAACGTCATCGCGACACCGTACTGATTGACCGTGAAAGCGTCCTCTTCCGGAGAACCCATCTCCGCGAAAGCAATTCCGAGGCCGACGGGGTAGGTACCCGGCGTCTCCCCCGATGCGATCGCGGCCAACCACTTGTTGAACAGGGTCTCACCGGCCAAGCGCCCGCCGAGTTCGGCCAACTTCTTACCCATGCGGGTACTCATCGTGCGTGCTTCTTCGTTGAGTTTGCGTTCGATCACTGCATGATCAGCGGCGAGGATCGCCGAGAAATCACCGGCTGCCGCACCCCGGTGCGCTGCGAGTACGGCGATACCGTCGCACGTCGCGCCCTGATGGGCGGCCGAGAGCACAAACTCCCGCAGCGACGGACCACCCGTGACAATTCCTTGCGCCACGGCCGATTCCAAACCGTTGGAGAACGAGAAGGAACCGACCGGGAACATGGAATCGGAAAACTGCATCATCCGCATCGCGCGGTTGATGCTGAGCCCGGATCCCTCAGACGAGAGGGTCATGGGTATGCCCCTCGCCCTCACGCGCGGCCGCACCGAACAAACGGCGTGCCTCGTGTGGAGCGATGTAGGGAATGACCTCGGCGCCCGGGATGAAGGTGTACTCGATGCCCTCGAAAGCATGTGTCCGCATCACCGAGCCCATGACCGCCTTGTCGACGGTCAACGGAACGTAGACCTTCATTCCCTTCACCACCGCAGGCCAGTGCTGGTTACCCACGGCATGTCCCAACTCCAGGCACGTCTGAATCATCTTCTCGGGCGTGACGTCGACCAGCGCGCTCAGGTCGATCTCCAACACGTCCTTGAGGTTGATCCTGGCCACGACCACGGTGTTCGCCGGCTCGTCCCACAGCAGAATGTCGCCGTCCTGCAACTGAATACCACGATCAAGCGAGACGGCCAATTCACGGCCACCGATCGTGGTGCGTCGTAACCGACTCTTCTGCGCTTCCCACTGATCGAGCGACAAGACGTCGACTACCGCATTGTCGAGTCGACCGGCCCACTCCTCGTCGGTCTCCTTCCCGAGCAGCGCGTCGACTCGCGTCGGCTTTCCGCTCGGCGCGGTCATCTCGCCGTGCGTGTGTGGCGTCGCATCGGCACCGTGCGTGTGTGTGATTGTTCCCGACACTGGAGACCCCTAACTGAAGAAGTAAAGTTGGTTCAAGCGAATGGATTCGGCGGGTTCGACGTACGCATGGACACCGTCCGCAGTCACCGCGAAGGTCTCCGGGTCCACCTTGATTTCCGGAGTAGCCGAGTTACGAACCAGATCACGCTTGGTGACCGTCCTCGTGCCCTCGACGGCGACAACCTGACGTTCGAGACCGAGTCGATCCTTGATGCCGTCGTCGAGCGCCGCTCGCGAGACGAACGAGACCGAACTCTGCGGCAACGCCTTGCCGAATCCACCGAACATCGGCCGGTAGATCACCGGTTGTGGTGTCGGGAGCGACGCATTCGGATCTCCCATGGCGTGCCAGCTGATCAACCCGTTCTTGATGATCGTCTTCGGCTTCGCGCCGAAGAATGCGGGCTCCCAGAGAACAAGATCCGCCATCTTCCCGACACCGATCGACCCGACCACATGCGAAAGACCGAACGTCAACGCTGGATTGATCGTGACCTTCGCGACGTAGCGCAACACGCGAAAGTTGTCGTGCGTCGGTGAATCCTCGGGCAGCTTTCCGCGGGACCGCTTCATGCAGTCCGCTGTTTGGATCGCGCGTAGCCAGTTTTCTCCAACCCGGCCCATCGCCTGTGAGTCACTCGAGAACATCGAGATGACGCCCATGTCCTGCAGTACGTTCTCGGCACCGATCGTCTCGGCGCGAACGCGGGACTCGGCAAACGAAACATCCGAGGGCACTTTGGGATTGAGGTTGTGACAGACCATGATCATGTCGAAGAGTTCGGCCTGAGTGTTGATGCCGTATGGCAACGTCGGATTGGTCGACGCCGGAAGTACGTTGTCCTCGCCCGTCACCCGCAGAATGTCGGGTGCGTGACCGCCACCCGCGCCCTCGCTGTGATAGGTGTGAATGGTACGGCCTTCGAAGGCCGCGATGGTGTCCTCGACGTATCCGGCCTCGTTGAGTGTGTCCGTGTGAATGGCGACCTGAACGTCCATTTCGTCTGCCACCCGCAGAGACTCACGAATTGTGGCCGGTGTCGCGCCCCAGTCCTCGTGGACCTTCAGACCGGCCGCACCGGCCTTGATCTGTTCGACCAGCGACTGATGCCCGGACGAGTTCCCCTTGCCCAACATGCAGACGTTGACCGGCAAACCCTCGTTGGCCTTGAGCATCATCTCCATGTTCCAGATACCGGAAGTGATGGTGGTGCCGTTCGTTCCGTCGGTCGGGCCGATGCCACCACCGATCAGCGTCGTCACTCCCCCACTGAGTGCGTGGTACGCCTGCTGTGGTGACACGAGGTGCACGTGCGGATCGATGCCGGCGGCAGTGAGGATCATCTGCTCACCGGAAATCGCGTCGGTCGCCGGACCGGTGGTCAGCCCCGGGGTGACGCCTTCCATCGTGCTGGAGTTTCCCGCCTTACCCCAGCCGACGATCTTGCCGTCCTTGATTCCCACGTCTGCCTTGACGACGCCGATGGTTGCATCGACGATGACCACGTTGGTGATCACGAGGTCGAGGGCACCGTCGATGCTGCATGACTCCGGATCCTGGCCCATGCCGTCGCGCAGCGTCTTGCCGCCGCCGTAGATCGACTCGTCGCCGATCGTTCGAAGATCTTCCTCGACCTCGATGTACAGGTCGGTATTGCCCAGTCTGATCTGGTCACCCGTGGTGACCCCGAACAGACCCGAATACTCTTGTCTCGAAATGCTTGTCATGGGTGTTGCTCTCCTTCGTCCGCCGTGAACGAGAATCAGTCGGTTTGAGGTTCGGACAGAAAGCCGAGTTCTTCGGCACGCTGGACGGCTCCAGGAAGCCGAGGCCGGTAGGCGGCGTGGGTCGGCGCCCAACCGTCGACAAGTCCGTTGAAGCCTTGCACTCGTTGCTTGCCGCCGAACGGCACCAACGTCACTTCCTTCTCGTCGCCCGGCTCGAACCTGACCGCCGTGCCCGCGGGAATGTCGAGGCGCCAGCCGAAGGACTGTTCACGATCGAAGGACAACGCGCGATTGACTTCCATGAAGTGGTAGTGCGAACCCACCTGGATGGGACGGTCACCGGTGTTTCGGACTCGCAACTTCAAACGTGGACGGCCCTCGTTGAGTTCGATCGGCTCGTCCCGCAACACGTATCCGCCGACCGGCACTTTCTTCTCGCCGCCGGAATCCTTCTTCGTCGATTTGCTTGCCATCTTGGAGTGCTCCTGACATCTCGGTCGGGCTACTGGATCGGAGAGTGCACGGTGACGAGCCGGCTACCGTCGAGGAACACCGCCTCGACCTGCACACGTGGAATCATCTCCGCGACACCGTCCATCACGTCGTCGACCGTCAAGGCGTGCGATGCGTCGGCCATGACCTCCTCGAGAGTCTTGCCCTCCCGAGCTCCCTCCAGGGCGGCTGCAGTGATAACTGCGACGGACTCCGGGTGATTGAGTTTGAGCCCCTTTGCCTTTCGCCTCAGTGCGACATCCGCCAACATGAGGATTGTCAGCTTGTCGAGTTCTCGCGGTGTCAGATGCATTCTGAACGCTCCTTGTCGATCATGCGGTAACTCCCTGTCGTCGAATACATGTCAGCTCCCCTGTTCCGTCGCTTCGGTGAGAGGTTCGGCCGCTTGCTGGACGAAACCGCTCCTCCTGCCGCCCGAGTACTCGTTGATCGCGTCCAGAACCGCCTGTGCATGTTCCGAGGCGACCAGCACCTCGACACGCAACCGCTCGGTGAACACGACGTCGTTGCGTTGTCCGCGGAACTTGAGCGAGGCCGAGTCACTCGCGGAGACATGCGCTTCCGATACGACTATCGACTCCGCTCCGGCGGCCAGCAGCGCCTCCCGTAGCTTCTCGGACTCGATGGTCTGCAATACCGCGGTGATGAGTTCGTGCTTCGGGGCGCCGAGGTTCGGAACAAGTTTTGCCCCCTCGACCAGGACCCCCGAGTCGAACCCGCTGGTCTGCGGCGCACCACCTGCGTCGACGAATGCGGCGTTGTAGCGGTATGCGTCCATGCCTTGCTGACGACGGTCGATGTCCACCTGGTCTTTTGGGGCCAGCTTGAGACCGATGGTCTTCTCGATGCCCGTGGCGATCAGCCAGGTCACCACGAACGAGAAAGCGATGACGACGATCAACGCCAGCGCCTGCTCGCCGAGTAGTCCTGCCCCGCCGCCGAAGAAGAGTCCGTCGCGGCCGATCGAATTGATGGCTTTTTCGCCGAACAAACCGAGAAGGAGTGAACCGAGGATGCCGCCGATGAAGTGGACCGCGATGACGTCGAGCGCGTCGTCGAACTTGAAGATCGACTTGAGCGCGAGCGCGAAGTGGCAGACCAGTCCGGCAAGCGCGCCGATCGCCAACGCGGAGAAGGTGCTGACGAAGCCGGCGCAAGGGGTGACGGTCGCGAGACCGGCTACCGCGCCGGTGATTCCGCCGATCGCCGTGGCCTTGCCCTCGGTGTACCTTTCGATGACGAGCCAGACGACCATACCGCCCGCTGCGGCGATGTGAGTGTTCATCAAGGCCTGTGCCGCAACACCATCGGCAGCCAATCCGTCGCCCGCGTTGAATCCGAACCAGCCGAACCACAGGATGCCTGCGCCGATCAACGCCAGAGGCACCGAGTGCGGGACTGCCTCGGCGTTGGGCCATCCCGGACGTTTACCTACCACCAGCAAGATTGCCAGGGCGGCGGCGCCGGCGGATGCGTGGACGACAATTCCGCCGGCCCAGTCCTGAGCTCCGCGGAGCGCCAACCAGCCTTCGGGATTGAAGAGCCAGTGCGCAATCGGGGGGTAGACGATGATCGACCACAGCACGAGCAGAACGGCCCAGCCCAAGGGCTTGAGCCGGTTTGCGGTCGCACCGGTGATCAGCGCAGGCGTGATGATCGCGAACATCATCTGATAGACCACGAACGCCAGAGTCGGTACCGCGACTGCACCTTCGATCAGGTGGAAGCCCGGGGCGGCGGCAGTGTGTATGTCCTGCAAGCCGAACAATTTGAGGTCACCGAGGAAGCCGGAACCCCAGTCTCCACTGAACGCGAAGCTGTATCCGAACACGACCCAGGTAATCGAGACGAGTCCGAGTGGGACGAGGTTCTGCTGCAACATGACGAGCGCACTGCTACCACGCACCAGACCGGCGTAGAAGAAGGCGAGTCCGGGAACCATGAAGAGAACCAGACCCGCGGAGATCAGCACCCACGCCGTGTCCCCACTGTCTATCACTGCTTCGGCTAACACCATTTCCATCGACATCGACGACCTCCGAGCATTATTCGGACCTGAACAAAGTCATTGGTTAGAGCAGCAATTCGCGATGTTCCGGTTCGCTGCGACAGTTACGCTACGCCCCATAGTTGCACCTTCTCAGCAAAATCGGGGGAACATCCGGTTTTCACGTTTAGTAGAGCATTGTTCTGGGAAAAGATGGGACTTTGCCTAAACATTGCGGACGCTCCACAACCTACAATTGCGCGACTAATTCTCGCCGAAAGTGGTTTAAATCTTGCAAAATGGGGAACGTAGCCGCAGGTGAGCGCCACTTTCGGAGCAGAAATGCCGTTTCCAGCTCGGGACTTAGCTCCCTAACCAAGACAGCTGCGAGCGCCTTATTTGATTACCAACGTCGGTGACCCGCCTATCCAATCGGGTAGGTAATTTCACCGAACATCATCTCACCTGTTCAGATGATTAACCTTCACCGCACTGAGGGCAATCCTGTCGTTAATATGTTCTTCATCCGTACTGGATATTTCGACCGGAAAGTCGAAGATCACCTTTCGATAACCTTTAAAGGTGAAATAATTTTCGCTGTAACTATTTTGTTATGCAGAACCTAGAGGGGAGGATTGATCCCACCAGGCGAGCACTCGGATGCCGGACAAAGTCAGCCACTTCGACGGCTCCCCCGCCTTTGTGTCGACCTCGAACCACACCCGCCCCGGTTGGCGACCGGCCTGGAGCCACGTCCCATCCGAGGCTCGAGCGGCCCGGATCATCTCGATCGCGTCCGCCATTCGCGGATCAGGCTCATTTCCATCCGACAACGACGCTTCGCGGAAGTAGTCGGCTGCGTTGAGCACGTTGTAACGCCACCGGAACGGGTACGCGAACCGGCCGATCCAGTCCCCCACCGGTTCCCCGGTCGAGAGTCTCCGGAACAGACCGCGCTGCAGCAAGAATTCCTCACCGGATCGTCGAGCCGCGCGCGTCTCAATTGTTCCCCCGGTCGCGATCTCGTACGCGAGAAGCCCTTTGAGTGAATTGAGGGTCGAATGGAACGACGATCGGGTCGAACCTTCGATCCACTCGCAGTTCCAACCACCATCCGGAAGTTGATGCCGCACAAACCAATCAGCCAGTTCATCAACGCGCATGTCGAGCCACACACCGTTTGCCACCGTCCAGGCGTTGATGCAGCAATCGACCTCACCGTCCCAGTACGGCCGGCCCTCGTACTCCCAGCGACAGTTCTCCGCGAGCAGTTCTGCAGTACGACGCTCCCGCAGAACACTGGCGTCGAGGCCCCACTCACGCAAGGAGTTGAGCGTCCAAGTAGTTGCCGTCCAGGGTTGCGAACCTTCTTCTGCTGCTTCGGGTCCCACGAAGTCGAATTCTGCCGGGAAGAACGCCCCACCCGCCCATTGGCCGTCTCGATCCTGCAATGAAAGCAGGCGTGCACCAAATCCTTTGGTAGCGATCGACGCGCGCGTCGCCGCCCACACAGTGGGCGCTTCGTTCAGCAGGTCGCGCTCCACCTGCCACCGAATCGCCGGATCCGAATCGAGGAGCCACGCGAGCAAGTCGGCTCGGGGTGCCATCTGGCA
The DNA here is from genome assembly GCF_023221595.1 of Rhodococcus qingshengii JCM 15477. Lineage (NCBI taxonomy): Bacteria > Bacillati > Actinomycetota > Actinomycetes > Mycobacteriales > Nocardiaceae > Rhodococcus > Rhodococcus qingshengii. Next base: position 324,067 of record NZ_CP096563.1, on the reverse strand, counting down.
ATACTATCGAAAGGCGAAGCAGGCCATCCGGTTAACACATTTCTCGACGTCTGATGCAATGGTGAACTCCGGACCCGTTGCGTGGCCTACACCGGATAACCCAACGCCGCCCGCACCGCCACGATGTCGGCGGCAGCGACCTGCATAGGCTTGTCCCCCAACCGAATCAACGTGCCAGTGGGCAGTTCCTCTACCACCGCAGATTGGGGCAGCGCGCTGCGATCGAACGTAACTCCTGAATGGAAGTATGTTTCCCATCCCACCTCGACCTCAGCTTTCGACCGCTTCTGAAGATCTATGTAGTCGCCGATGCTCCACCGAGCTCGATCCGGTTTCCAATGCTTGACGATAACTTTCATGATCGCGTCTCCGATGTCAGGGCCGAGCAGCTGCCGGGTGCTGTCGGTGAGCTGCGTCTCCGTCGGCAACGACACCCGGACACTGTTGGGGGCGCTGGTTTCTAAGCCGCCGACCCCGGCGATAATCCGCCGCGCGGTCCCGTCCTCGGGCGACAAACCGATGCTGTACCCCGGTCCGGGGGTGTCCGAATACCCCATCTCCTTCGAGCGGGAATGCTCGAAGATTTTCACCAACCCGTCCACACTGAGATCCGCGGGGCCTTTGTCCAGTTTTTTGGTGTACACCCACGGCAACGCCAACTCCGGGTCGATCTCTTCCAGATCGTCGAGGAAGGCCCGCATCGTCTGCGCCACTTCCTGACTCGACTGCACCCGCGTGCCCCAATATCCGATCACGGTCGGCCATCGCCCGACTATGCTCATCGCCCCGTCCTTTCCAACCACTGCGTAATAGTCTCCGTCCGACTACGTGTCGCGACATGAGCAAGGGTCGGCGGTCACGCGGCGTCTTAGACCGGGTAACCCAGTGCTTCCCGCACGGCCAGGATGTCGTCGAAGTTGACGTTTAACGGTTTCTCGCCCAACCGAATCAGCGTTCCGTTGGGGAGTTCCTCCAGTACGGCGACGACGGGCAGTTTGCTGTGATCAAGATCGATCCCGGACTGGATGTATGTCTCCCAACCGACTTCGATTTCGCTGACCTCATTTCCCTGCGCATTGCGGTACTCCCGCGTCCCCCACCGCGCAGACTCCGGCGACCAATGCTCGATGATCGCTTTCATGATCGCGTCCCCGACGCGTGCAGTCAGCAACTGCGACGCCTCCCCGATTGCTTGTTTCTCCGGGGGGGGAGGGTGACGTTGACGAGATTCGGAACCCTCGGAACATTCCGGCCGAGAGAGAATTGGATTCTCAAGAACTGATATCTGTCCGGGTGCAACAAACTCACGATGTAGCCAAGGTCGAAGGCAGCAACGGATTGCCCTTCGACATCCTTCGCTGCCCGGAAGATTTTCGCTAGGCCTTCCACGCTTAGATCGGTCGACTCGAAGGCAGTCTCGGGCGAAAACACCCAAGCTTGTCCAAGTGCTGGATCAATGTTCCTCAGACTATGAAGAAACGAGAACACCTCCGCTGCAATGCCTTCTACCGGTTGCGTCCGAGGGCCCCAATACCCGATCACTGTCGCGCCACGATCCGAATTCATCGACCTTTCCTTTCCAGCAACTCTGCGATCGTCATAGTCGTTCTCGGCAAATCATTGTCATTGAACAGTTGTGGTCCGGGTTGCTGCGGAGCGCCGGGGGCATCCGGATTCACCGGCACCTGACCGACATCAGGCAGAGTCGGCACACTCGGTTCCTCGGCACGACCTGGCGAGGGAGCCTCCGGGGTGGAGTTCTCGGGTCTCGGGTTCGACCCCGGATCGCCAATCCCACCGGGCGAGAATGATTCCCACTCGCCACGATCGGGAACGCCGGGAAAGTGGGTTGCGAGGGTTCCGGAATCGCGGGATCCGGGCGTGCAGGTTTCATTCACGGACGGAACAGAGGGTTGATCATGCTCGGCAGGTTGAACTGTGCCGTCGATGGCGGGTATGCCGCGCGGTGGCACTCCACCCGGAGCGTCGATCAGCTGGTGCGTAGCCGGATCGGGATCGCGGCGCGGTAATTGCGGGCAGGCTGGTCGGTCCGCGCCATCCCTACCTGCAGGCAGCCCCGAGTGCGCCCAATGTAGGGCTCACAGCCGTCTGAAACCTTTGGGTAGAGGAATCTCCGGTCGTTCGGTCGGCAGTCCTGCTGCTGCGCGGATGCTTCGGATGTCCTCGACGGTTAACGGCGTGGACAGATTCTTCTGGATGACGATTGTGCCGTCCTGGTAGGGAAACGCCTCCACGCTGGGCGGGAGCTGCGTTTCCTTGATCGGCAACTCAGGACCGAAGTAGGTGCAACTGCCCACGATCGCGTCACCCGGTACGTTGAACTGAGGCGATGATTCGGTTCGGCGGTAGAGCACGGTGACACGCGAGTCCCAGATGTCGGCTAGTCCCTGTACGAGCTTCAATGCCAGCGAAATCAGTGATTCGTCGGCAAAGGCACATGCGAATGCGCCGGACCCTGAGGTGCCCCCGAAACTGACAACGACTTTGACGTCTCCAGCGGGTGAATACAGGGTCATATGTCGTCCCAATGAGAGGGGATACATACCGCCGGTGGCATCGGGGGATCGTCTGCGCTCGATCAATGCGGCTTCGATCGATTTTTCCGTCGGAGGTACAAGGATCTGACGGAGATTCGACGCCAAGGCCTGCTCGACTCCGGCGCCGTCGGGGAGTGCATCGCCTACTGTTTGGTACAAGTCGACGTCGAAGACAGGATCGATGTCGCGAAGCAATCGTAGCGAACGTGCAACGAGCGCGGCCGTGACGGCCTCGCTTTCAGGCGAACCCTTTCGTGGAATGACCTTCACTGTCAAGCCCGCCGTAGGATTGCGGCGCAGTGATGACGTAGGCACTTTCACTCCCCTCCAAATACGATGATGTTGATGTTCTCCATCCCGATGACCTCGTCGAACGCATCCTCCATTATCTGAGCAGCTTGTTCTTAAGAACACCATCACCTGCGGACGTGAGCTTGGCCGTAACTTCTGGTGTCACAGCCGGCGCGAGCCTTTCGGTAGGCGAACCTCCGGTCGTTCGGTCAGCAGGCCGACTGCTGCACGGATGCTTCGGCTTCCGTCGGCAACCAACGGGGCGCGTGGATCACGCTGGATGACGATCGTTCCTTTCTTGTACGGAAAAGCTTCGACAGTGGGTGGGATCTGCGTTTCGTTGATCGGCATCTCAGGGCCGAAGTAGGTGCAACGTGCCCACCGTTGCGTCGCCGGGCACGTTGTACTGAGGTGTGAGCTCCGCATCCCGGTAGAGCACGGCCGTGGGAGCGTCCCAGATATCGGCCATGCCCTGGACGAGTTTCAATGACAGTGAGATCAGAGATTCATCGGCGAAGCCCCCTGGGTACGGCCAGATGAAGGTGCAAAGTAAGGAACCTGCTCCTGCCGTACCCCCGAATCCGATGAGAATTTCGATGTTTCCGTTGTCGGTGAACAACCTGAGTTGATGCCCGAATGAGAGTGGGTAAATCCCGCCTGCGGCATCAGGAGACTTTCTGCTCTCGATCATTGCGGCCTCGAGGGAGTCCTCTGCCTGAAGCGTGAGGATCCGTCCACCATTCGATGCCAGAGCCTGCTCGACCGTAACGCCGTCGGGAAGGTCATTCCTCACGGCGCGGTACATGTCGACGTCAAAGACTGGGTCAAGCTCTCGAAGGAACTGCAGTGACCGCGCTGCCAGCGCCGCGGTGACCGATTCGGCTTCCGGCGGTCCCTTTCGCGCCATGACTTTCAAGGTCAACCCGGAGGTCGGATCACGACGTAAAGATAAGGCAGACAACGTCACTCCTGTTCGAAGACGATCGACCAATTGGAACAGGCTCTGGCGCTACACCGGGTAACCCATCGCCGCCCGCACCGCCACGATGTCGGCGGCAGCGACCTCCATTGGCTTGTCCCCCAACCGAACCAACGTGCCAATGGGCAGTTCCTCCACCACCGCAGATTGGGGGAGTTTGCTGCGATCGAACGTAACTCCTGAATGGAAGTATGTTTCCCATCCCACCTCCACCTCACCTTTCGACCGATTCTGAAGGTGCCGGTAGTCGCCGATGCTCCACCGAGCCCGAACTGCCCACGATCGCGTCGCCGGGTACGTTGCGCTGAGGCGATGATTCGGTCCGGTGGTAGAGCACGGTGACACGAGAGGCCCAGATATCGGCCTGCCCCCGTACGACCCTTAACGCCAGCGCAATCAGCGATTCGTCGGCAATGGTGCAGGAAAACGAGTCGATGCGTGAGGTACCCCCGAAACCGATCATGACCTCGAGATCCCTTTTGGTCAGACAAATTGATCATCTGCTCTTTGGAGACTGGATCCGAGGCACGTGCCACGTGGGGCAAGACCGCACACAAATTGCTTAGACTGTCTCCAGTCTGGCTATCCAAGGCGCAGGCTCTAGGCACCGAGTCCGACGTTGGTCCAGATATCAAGGTAAGTGGAGTAATCGACCAGTTCAGGGGGTTCCGTCAATGACCACACAACACCCCTTGTCGATTCCTCACCGAAGTACAAGCAAAGATAACCGCCGCCGCCCGATCTGAATGTCGCGATGCAACGAGCCGGATCTGGGTACTCTTCAGGGGACAGCCCGTCCAGAATAGACCATTCAAAGCTGTCAATTCGAAACATATCTTCAAGAGGCAGTGGCCCGACAGTCTTACCGGCAATATAGTACCAACCGTTGTGCAAATTTGAATAGAAATTCTTTAGACTGGAGGGGAATTTACTCCAATACCCTGAAAGTTCATCACCATCCACTACCGGTGGCGTACCCAAATAGTAGAGATCGGTCCCGTCTGCCATTTTAATTTTATATAGAAGAAAGAACCTATTTTCAGACCTGAGCAACCGCACATCAGATAGATTATCTTTAATGTTTCTGTAAGTGTCGCCCAATATCGGTCGCCCAAATACGTCCCATTGGTCCAATATCCCAGAAATTCGAGCTGCAACGTCACCATTTAGTGCATCCAACCAATAATTCGGAAGCGCCATACGTTCAAGTGGTGTCAAGTCGTCAATCTCCGCAAGCACGGGCGAGTCGACACACCGCGAAATCTTGACCAGATCCACTACTGAACTCCATTCAATATATTAGATATCATTAACTATCCAGACGAGGCGGATGCTCGAAAAATGGGATGAGCTGCAGGGACTAGGGGAAGAGGACTACCGCTCGCGATGGCGCTGACAGCTACTGAATTGGGCTGCGCGAAGAGCAGCTTCGAGCCATCGATCATCCTGGTTACTGTACAGCTTGCGCAAACCGGGCAGGTGTACGCCGCCATGTGGAAAGTACTGTTTCCCACGGCATCTCACTACAAGCTGTTCGGGTACGCGCGAGGGTGGTATCAAGGACAAAGCGCTCTACGCGCCGGCTCAGGTGTTGACCTGATTTCCGTCAGAATCGGTATCTCGTGCTTGGCGGTCAGTGTCTTTGTAGTGCAATTTGTCGTACCTGTTTACCGGAGGTGCATCCTTCTGCTCGCGGTAGAGCGCCCGTGTCAGCCAAGCACCGAAAACATCGTTGAATCCGGTGGGATGCCTTCGCGTGAGGAAGGGGGTCCACCACCACGCCACGAACACAGCAGCGAAACCGCACAAGAGGACAGGTCCGAGAATCGACCGCTGTGGAGCGGTGAGCCAGGCGAAAACGATGGTAAGGATCGACGAACTCCAGTAAATCGTTCTCGCATGACTGCGGTACATCACGTAGGGCGTAGATACGATCAACGCCACAGCCCCTGCAGCAATCGCACAAATCGCATAAAAGGTGGTCATGGTGCCGGTTCCGCTTGAGGAACGGTGTGTCGTCGGTATATGGAACTCTTCGGGAGAAAACGCAAAACGAGGACCGCCGCAGTGCCCGCGACAGCGCCGATCCGGGTGGTCGAATTGTCAGTCACGAGGAACACCATCCCACTCGCAGCCGTCAACGAAACGGCCAAGGTTATCGCGCCCCGCATCGGATTGCCTGCTGCGGCATCAAGCGCCGACAGCACCCCCGAGGCTAGGCAGAATGCAATGGCAGCGATCAGCAGGTAATGCACGGTCTCAGTCCCTTCTCTTGGAGCGATCGATCATTGTCTAAGGCTTCAATCAAATGATCGGCCTGCCCGGGTACCCAAGTATGCCCCGAGTAGCGATCCTCCGATTGCACCGATTCCGCCCCCGACTGCGGCACCTATCGGGCCGCCGAGAAACCCGCCGAGTGCGGCGCCACCTTTGCCGCCTGCCCATCCCAATGCGATTGCGCCACCGGAATTTCCCACAGTTTCGCCACGTGGCGCGCCTTCGCGCCACTTGATGACACCCGAGGCAACCTCAACTGCCACCGATAATCTGCTTAAAACAGTACCCACTGCCGCCGACCGAGCGGCCTGCGCAGCGCTCGGGAGCGAACCAGCATGATGCACACCGGTGTTCGCAAGGGCGCCCGCAGATTGCAAGCCCGAGGCGGGGCCACCGAGCGCGGTGCTGCCTTTACTCAAGACAGTTGCGATCTCGGAATCTGTATAGCCGCGGTCTCGCATCTGATCCACCTGCCATTGCAGGTCGTCAAGTTGTTGCTGTGCGGTCAGAGGGACGTTGCCAGTGAAGTCAGCAGGTACGTCGCCATGGGCGAGCGCCCGTTGGTTCGCGGCCCTCTGCGCGGGGCCGATCAAACCGTTGTTGGGATCAGAGTCAAAGATCCCGAATGGTAATTCCATTGGAGGATCTGGCTGCGTCTGCGTTTCCATGTCGAGGTTGTCGAGTGGGTTCCACGGAGGCTCGCTCGCTGTACCCCCGGGTGTATCGGTGCCCGAGTCGGTCGGCGATCCGATATCGAACGGCAGTGGTGTTGTCGGTGCCGGCTGCGTCGGGGCGTCCATGTCGAGGTTGTCGAGTGGGTTCCACGGAGGCTCGCTCGTATCGGTGCCCGAGTCGGTCGGCGATCCGATATCGAACGGCAGAGGCGTTGTCGGTGCCGGCTGCGTCGGCGGATCCATGTCGAGATTGCCCAGTGGGTCGATCCCGCCGACGTCGTTGTAGGGGGAGTCTGTCGGGACGTTGACCATGACCGGTCCGCCGGACTGGTTGACGACCTCACCGCCGCCTTGAAGGGGTGTAGCGGTGACGTCTCGTCCGGTGACCGGGTCGCTGCCGCCGTAGGGGCCGTCAGCAGTGACCGGGTAGATGACGCCCGGGGTCGGGATAACGACTTGGTAGAGCTTGCCGTCACGGATCTCGTAGTAGGTGGGAACCGGATCGCCGTTGACGTCGTACGCCCACGCAGCGGCAACGGTGCCCTGCAAGTCTCCGTTCGCGTCGTAGACACCGACGGACCCGTCGTCGTTGATGCTCATGTGTCCGCCGGGTGGTAGGTCGACCACCATTTCAGCTTCATGCGAGGAGGTTTCGTCGTGAATGAGGAAGATGGTGCGTTGTCCGCCACCTGGGTCGGGGATGACCACGACGTCCTGACCGCCGACGAAATACGGCATGAACGGTTTCGCGACCGTACCGACTACCTGGGAGAGAACCGACTCCCACGGACGCGCGCTCACACGCGCACTGAACGGTCCCGGCCGCCCCCTCACTCTCATACCCGCAGCGGTGAACGCCGCGGCCCCGACGAGGACCAGTTCGAGATACCGGTCACGGCCCGAGTCCTCCCCGGCGGTGGAAACATCTGCTGCCGGGTCCGGAACCGTTTGGGCCGGTGCGATATTCGAATCCGAATCCGCGGGGATCGGTCCGGGACCACGATCGGTGGTGGTTCCCTCACCCGGGGTGGGTGTGGGTGAGGGAACCGCTGATGCCGATGCATTGGGGAATGCACCGACACCAGTTTCCGAGGCCGGGGACTCGGAAGTAATGGGCGGAACCTCGATCGTCGGCACAGGGACGATGGGGGTGCCGTTGTAGGTGGGAAAGTTCGTCGGAGCATTCGCGCCGACATTCGGGCCACCGCCTGGAGCCTGCGCACCGGGGAGCCCGACCGTGGTCGTCGGCGCAACTGTCGCCGTCGTGGACGGCGCACTCAGGCACGGGTTGATGATCTCTGGCGGGATGGGTGCACCAGGTGGCAGCGACGCAATGAGATTCAGGTAGATCTGATGATCACGTGCCCGCACCGCCGCGCAGTCTTCTTCCGGCGTCGCGTTCGCCGGAGCGGCGGAGAGTGCAATTCCCGCACCGATCGCTCCGGCCGCTCCGGTCAACAGCGCCCCAGCGGCAAGCACTCCCGCGAGAGTCCGGCGAAGTCGTCTACCGGACTTCACCGGTGCGCACCACGATTGTCACTCTTCTTCGTTCGGAGTAGCGCGATGAGTTTTCTGCGCCCCAACAGAACAACCGTCCGGAGATCGACATCCACAAGAAGAACGCCAGGTAAACCAGGATCGTCCCGTAGTCGTTCGCCCAGCCGGCGAGCTTCCCGATCACCGCGAATGCCGCGATCAGCAACCCCAGTCCAACTGCCGTAGCGATCACAGCCTTGGAGAGTGGACTGAGTTCACTGTCCGGATCCCAGTCATCAACGTCTGCAACGCCTTTGCTGACGAGGGCAGCGGGTTCCGTTTGGACACTGCGACGTTCGGCGTTGTTGACGGTCATGGCTGGAACTCCAAACAGGAAGGGAGAGCGGAGACAACGGGTCGCCGACGTTCGGCCTGGTATCAGTTCCAGTACTGCTCCGTCAGCACTATGTGCCCCTCACTGGCGGGGTGATTCGGGTCGGAGACAAAGACATTGGCATGCCCACCACGCGCGGCTGCTTCACCGAGCACAGTTCCTTCGAGGGCGTCGACCTTGCCATCGGTAACAGTTATCGCGGAACCAGGCGCCAACCAGACCCCCCTCAGCGAACCTGGAACGATGTTCGCAATCGCATCAGGAATCGGGCTCGCCGCCAGCGCCGCCGTTTCGGCGTTCGAAAGCGAAAGTCCGATCCGGCCATGTTCCGGTTGCACGATCGGAGTTGCAGCAGATGCCATGCCGGCGCCGAGAACACCGAACAGGGCGATACCTGCGGTGAGAGTTCCGGCAGTGGCCAAGGTACGAATCTTCATGATTTCTCCTTTGTGGGCGTGATGAGTAACCACCCCTGGACGGGACGGATCGGGAATAGTCGCCAGCAGCGCTGACGACGGCTGCGTGGGTTAGAGCCAGGTGGGATCGGAGTACACGAACAATGTGTTGTCGGACGTCGCCGTCGACACCGAGAGTTGTGCGTACGAGCGGATCGTCACCGGCCCCATGCACGCATCAACCTTCACGTGCACGTTCTCTGCCGTGATCGACGCCTTCGACGACTCGAGATCCTTCTTCCCCAACGGAATCGTCGTGATCGTGCCCGGCGCAATCGTCGACTGAATACTCGGATTCACCGACGCATTCACACCCACGTTCGCCGACGGGACACCCGAAATACTCACACCGACAGACGGGCCGAGCGAAAAGCCAAGCCCCAAGCCAAGTCCGGAGGAGACATCGATCTGGCAGCCGATCTGCAATCCCTGCTCGACATAACCGGTCTTCACTGCCGAATCGCCCTGACCACCGATCGTGCCGGTCACCTTCGCCGACACGAACCCCTCACGAGTGAACGCCGTCGTCGCCAAATTCGGCACCGGATTCGCCGACAGTTTGGTGGCGGCAAGATCCAACGTCCAGCCGTCATCGGTGACCGTGCTCGCGAATTTGTCCGCCAACGCCGTCGGCGTTGCCGATGCGCTCCCTGCGAAGACCACCCCAGACGACAGTGTGGCAACCGCACACGCCGCGAGCCCCACTGCGGCCCTCGATCGACGATGGGATATGCCGTTTTGCGATTCGATCGACATGAACTGCTCCTCCACGTGACACAGCAACCAGAGCGGTAGCCGACAACTAACTGAATTAGTTACCGGACGGTACCAATCGTCCTGTTTGCCCGCCAGCGCGCCGATTCCGCCATCTTGGATTTAGGGTGAACTTTCGGTAACAGGTATATATCGACAGGCTTATCAGCAGCAAAAAGGACCTAGGTCCCGCTATGAGCAAGGTCACCGTTTACGGACGAGAAGATCCCTCAGGAACAGTGCGGCAAATCGAATTCAACCCGCATTTCGCGGGCCTCAGAGCAGCTGAAGGCAGAAAGTGCGGGCATCAGCCAGTGCGCGTACTTGAATATGTAACTAACAGGCATTACTTGGCAATCGATCGCAAATCAAGGCCGAGCGGGGCCTGGGAGCGCAACTCTGCACAGCTCACGCGGAGATACTCACTTCGTGGTCGGCGCGAACTCGTCGGACCCACCGGCATCGCATCGTTAGCTTGTCAATCACTGATTCGCGCAGGCGACGCACACAAGTAGTACGCAAGTACGAGAAAAGGCTCTGACCAAGACCGGAGTCCTTGATCAGAGCCTTACCAACTCGGGGTCGAAAGTTATGCCGGTTCTCTCATGATGCCGAGATGCCGTGCAGTCCCGGACACCCCAGGAACCTCTTGCACCGGAGACCAGGTGTTCAGCCCGTCCGTGCTGTCGGAGTAGAGATACTTTCCTTCGGTATAGGCGTCGAGATAGATCCGCCAGTCGCCGCTCGGCAACTGAACCACGGCCGGACCTTCGACAAGCGAACCCCAATTTCCGGGCGGGACAAACGAATAAGGTCCCGTCACCGAAGGAGCGACCGCATGCTCGACGACCTTCTTCGTCTCGTTCTTGGTGAACGCATGATAGGTCGATCCGACTTTGACCACGGTGGTGTCGATGTGGTCCGCACCGATCCCGGCGAGCGGAACAGGCGGGCTCCACAACCGGAGCGACGGTTCCAACGCCGTCATCAGATACGGCACAAATCCTCCACCGGTCGACATCGACAGGATGACGTTGACGCGATCGCCGTCCACAAACCATTCAGGCGCCCAGGCCTTGGTGACGAATGGTGACAGCGACGGTCCGTCGCTGAAACCGGCCGAACCCGAGAAGCCAGGGGGGCTCGCAGAACCGGTGCCATCTCCCGTACCAGGCATCAAGGCGCAGCAAAACGGAACCGGATAGTTCCCCAGCGGCGTCCAGTTGATGCGGTCGCTGCTGCGTGCGAACCCGATGTTCGCCCCACCACCCGTCGTGTAGGTGAGGTAGTACAACCCGTCCGTGTTCCGGAAGATGCTCGGATCACGCACGAGCCCAGACGGCGGCCTGTACGCCGACTGCTGGACGAGCTGAAAGCCGGTGCCGTCAGCCGACTCGTAGACATCCATGTCGCGGTCGCTGGCATTGCTGAACGCCACCATCGTGTATTTCCAGTCAGGCGGCGGCGCGGCGCTGCTGGCAGGGGCTGCGACCAGCAACCCCGCGACGACGAGGATCACCAGCGATACAACAGAAAGGCCGGTCCGTTTTGTCGGAATCACCGATGAAGTATGTATGACAGCAGGCCCTCCATGGGTAACTTCGGTCGGAGGCAGAGCAGGATCGTTACCTAAGTCGATTCGTCTTGTAGTGACGGCGGGACGGCGGCAAGGTCGGCCGTTAGCATCACGCCATGGAACTTGGGGTGCATTTCGCGCTGTCAGACAGCGTGGCAGCGGAACTTCTGCACGCGCGCGGCGACGACGACAAACTCGGCGCTGTGGTCGAGGACATCGAGGAGACGGGCCGATCCGAATTCTCGTGCGACACGGACAAGGCGTGGGATCCGATCCTGTGCGCCCTCTCCAGCACGGGGTACGAGCGCGTGCCCGAGAACTGGCCGGCCTACGGCGTGATCTTGGGGGACGAAGACCTCAACGCCGACACCGACGACCAACTCGTCACCTACCTGGCACCCGATCGGGTCGCCGAAGTCTCCTCGTACCTGGCGGAAATCACCGAATCCGAGTTCGGCGCGCGCTACGACGCGATGCCTCTCGACGACCGCAACCCGGAGTACGGTCCCGACGAGCGCCGGTACGCCTGGGGCTGGCTTCAGGAAGTGGCGGACTTTTTCCAGCGCGCGGCCCGAGAGAATCACCACGTGGTGTTCACGGTGCGGTTCTGACGCCCACCACCCAAGCAGTGTGACTTCCGAAACCGGTAAAGGGTCTGACCTGGAGAAGTCCTAGGTCAGAGCCTTTGCTTTTGACGGAAGCGGAGGGATTTGAACTCTTGCGCGTCCGCAGGCCGGGGATCGATTTTTGCCCTACCTGCGGTAATGGGTCAGGTGCGGTCACGCCGAATCACCCCCATTTTGTAGTAGGTGTGCTCATTTGTGCTCAGGGAACGCTCGACTACGGCTCGTTCCTTCCTCACCGTTCGATGTGGGATCCGACGTAGAACGTGACGACACCCGAGACATCCCTTCGGGCTAACGTGTGCCCTCATGATCGATTTTCTGAACTCGTCTGCTGGGATCTACCTGCTGTACTCACTGGCGGGCGTGTTCCAACTCTTCGGCATCGTGATCGTGGTGCGCGAGTTCCTGCGTGCGCGGCGTAACGACCAGTTGTTGCAGGGCAATCTTCAGGTGATTTGGAAGGTCTGGAATGAGATCGACGAGGATTCAGGCCCGCTTTCTGTCGAATACGCAGGCGGTGATGAAAGTTTCGCGGCGATGATCCGCCCCTCGGTCGAAACGGATATGCGAGTACGAAACGTCCGCCTGGCGCTCGAGCAAGTAATCGGACACAGAGAAGCGATGAAGGAGCCAAACAAATGGCTTGAGCGAGCGGGGCTACTGGGCCTCGTGCTCGGCATCATTCTCGGTCTGGCTGCGAGTCTCTTCTCAGTGACGTAGGTGAAACGGTCAAGGGTACGCGCTGAGTGAGTACCCTTTTCGCGCCACTGCGAAGAAGGGCGTGCGGTGAACGCACACCCTTTGTGAGATCCCGCAACGTTTCCCGGCGCCGGGAAGCGTTGGTGGGAGTCTTCGCCGATCGGCGAAGACTCAATGGGTGTCAGTACTACCGACACCCTTTTAGCTGATGTCGGCACAGCCGACATCAGGGTCTTGGGATCTGATCGCCAATCAGGCGTTGTTCACCTCAGCTTCTTTGACGACCTCGGCGCCCGTCCATTCATTGCGCCGGCGGATTTCGACTCCTCCGTCGAGGCTCACACCGATAGTGGTGAGACCGCGGTTCCCAGCGTTGGTGGCGATTGCATTGGTCAGAGGTTCGATGAGAGCTGTGAGTTGTGCGATTTTCGCAGCGTTGCGCGCGTCTGCCTCCGCGTCAAATTCGGTGAAGCCCGGTCCGCCGGCGAATTCACTGGGCAGCTCCAAGAGATGGAGGGCTTCGGTCGTTGCTGCATTGTCCCTGCTTCGAGGGCCATTGACGTGGACTCGTAGAACGATGAGGCTGCCACGGCGTCCCAAATCGTAGAAATCCGGCTGGACGTCGAACCTGACGGCCAGTGACGGCCGAACTACGGTGCCATCCAGAGTTTTGAGCCAGCAATTTTCGGTCATCGGCGAGCCTCTCGTCTCAGCGTGGAGCTGACGAGCTCCACCTGACAGAGATTACTGTTCGCTATCGACATCCACTGCGGCGTGAGGCCCAGGTTCGACTGGGTCTGTTTTGCCGCACTCACTACTGATGAGGGCAGACCTGGCGATGAGGCATGCCAGACATACCCCATCCGCGACCTGACCGTGTTTCAAACACGGTCAGGTCTGCGAGGGTGTCCACGTCGACGGACGCCCTTTCCGATGACCGGTTACTGGTTCTCTCCCTCCTACGCGCTGAGCGGGCTCGCGCACGCGTTGCACACGACGCTGGGAGGCGTCAACGCCCAGGGATTTCGCAGTCTCGGCTCGGAAGTGGTCCGTACGGCCAGGCCCCAGCGATGCCAACGCCCCTTGGCTTGGGAACCTTCCGAACAAGGTGACCGTTCAGTTTGCACGGACCGATCCGCGTCCGCTGTCTCAACCGTTTCTAGGGGCTGTTAGTGAATCTCATCCCGATCCCACAATCCACCAATGTCCGAGCCGCTGGCTACGATCCGGCAACGAGCACTCTGGTTGTCGAATTCCGTCAGAATCGCCGCTACTCGTACGCTGACGTGCCCATTGCGCTGTTCCACGAGCTCACCGATGGGCATCCCCATCCTTGGACGCGAACCGGTCGGCGGATCAAGGCTCATGTCCCAACGCGAATCAATTAACTACCTCGGTAGTAGTGAAGCACCCCGACTCGTTTCTGAGGCGGGGTGCTTCCGTTGTGCGGCCTGAGTCAGGCTGCGGTGGCGATCTTCACGACGCCGAGCGGCTGATACACCGCCAGGTGGTAGCGGGACTCGACGCGGGCACGCATCAAGTTCTTCTCGAAGTTGTCGCCCGAGCTGTCCCACTTGAGTTCCACGTTCGCGTCAGTGTCGACGGCGAGTGCGGTCGGGTCGAGCAGCACTGCAGTCTTGGCCGGCAGTGCCGTGCAGATCGCAATGTTCACGCCCCAGAGGGTGCGCTTGGCACGATCAACCGGACCACCGAGTTCGAGACTGCCGGCTGAGTCGGTGCGGGCAAGCTCGAGCTTCTCCCAATCGGCAGGGCTGAGAACGAACGTGCCAGCGGTGTGGCCGATGCTCTCGACTGCGGTCACGGCCTTGCGACAGCGCATGCTCGGACACGCGTCGGCCGCGATGACCCTCGACACCTACGCGGACCTCTTCGACGACGATCTCGACGCCATTGGAATCTCACTGAATCAGGCACGTTCAGAGACGGGTGTGCTCAAAACGTGCTCAAAGAATGCGAACTAGTGGCTGACTTTGATCGAAAAAAGTCCCTCACCTGCATGAACAAGTGAGGGACTTTGGCGGAAGCGGAGGGATTTGAACCCCCGGTGGGTTTAACGCCACGCTCGCTTTCAAGGCGAGTGCATTCGGCCGCTCTGCCACGCTTCCGTGGGCGATCCTATCGGGTGTTCCCACGGACCGCGAAAACGGCTCCGACGTCAGCGCTCGCCGATGGCTTTGTCGACCTTCTCGAAGACGTCTGCCAGCACGTCCAGTTCCTGAGGAGTCAGCAGATCGACCAGATTGTTCCGCACGCCGGCCACGTGAGTAGGCGCTGCCTCGGCGAGGCGACGCCTACCCTCTTCCGTGATCCGCGCGAGCACGCCGCGACCATCTTCGACGCAAGTGTCGCGCACGACGATGCCCTGAGATTCCATCCGCCTGATCTGGTGCGTCAGGCGGCTGCGCGAAGACAGCACGCCGTCTGCCAGGTCACTCATCCGCAACGACCCGTCAGCTGACTCCGAGAGCATGACCAAAATGCGGTAATCGGCCAACGACAGGTCGTGTGAATCCTGCAGTTCGCGGTTGAGAACCTCCATGAGGCGCTGATTACCGTCCATGTAGCCGCGCCATGCACGCATCTCGCACGGCGTCAGCCACGGTGTCTCACCGTGCGCCGCCTGCGATGTCTCCTCGGTTGTCGCTTCAGCTGTCACAGGTTCCAAGTTTAGACCTGTGTCCGCCCGTCACAGTAAGACTCACCCTAAAGTCACGAATTGGACATGAGGATCGAGGAATCGATTTCGGCGACCGATGCCAGCCCCGCCAGCCCCATGGTGAGATCCAGGTCGGCCAGGAGACTGCGCAATGCATGACGCACTCCGTCCGCTCCGGCCAATCCCAACCCGTACACCCACGGCCGCCCGTACAGCACTGCGTCGGCACCCAAGGCCAGAGCCTTGATTACGTCTGCGCCACAACGAATTCCGGAGTCCATCAGGATGTTCACCTCATGCCCCACCGCATCAGCGACGGGACCGAGAGCATCGAGTGCCGAAATCGACCCGTCAACTTGACGCCCACCATGGTTGCTCACGACAATGCCGTTGGCGCCGGCTGCGACGGCCTCACGTGCGTCGTCGGGATGGACAATTCCCTTCACTGCGATCGGAAGTGTCGTCCACTGGCGAAGTTTCGCGATATCGGCAATCCGCACCGCATGATTGCCGAACAACGACACCCACGTGAGAACCGCGATCTGCAGCGCTTCTGCGCTCTCCTCGGGCGGCGTGGCCAGTTTGGCGCGGAACACCGGATCCGACAGGTAGTTGGCAATACCCTTCGCCTGCAGGAACGGAAGGTGACCGAGTTCGAGATCCCTTGGACGCCAACCCATACCGGGAGTGTCGGCAGTCAGGACGATAGCCTTCGCGCCCGCCGTCTCCGCTCGGCGGACAAACGACTCGGCAAGCTCGTCGTCGGCCGGCCAGTACAGCTGGTACCACCAGTTCTCGCCGGAGGCCGCCGCTACGTCTTCGATGGTCGAGGATGCCGCCGTCGAGAGAATCGATCCGATCCCCAACTCGGCAGTGACCGAACCGACCGCAACCTCGGCGTCGTCGTGGACCAAGCCGAGCACGCCCACCGGAGCCGTCAGGATCGGTGCAGCCAACCGCGTCCCCAACACCTCGACGCTCAGATCGCGTGCGTCCGGCGCCGCAGTCCCCCGCAACATCCGCGGCACGATCGCATGCTTGTCGAACGCACGCAGATTCGACTCCGCGGTTCGTTCGGTCGACGCGCTACCGGCGATGTACCCGAAGGCCTCCGGTGAGAGTTGCTCGCGCGCGGCATCTTCCAAGCCTGCCGCAGTCATCGGCAAAGCCGGCTTCGCGCCGCTCAGTCCCGTCAGATAAATCTCGTTCTGCATGTTCCCGAAGTAAGTCACGTCCGCGACGGTAGCGGCAAAACACCCGTCAGCGGGGAGATTCGCTAGCGTCGTATCCATGTACGCCATAACGATCGATCAGCCCGGCGGTCCCGAGGTCATGAAATGGGCGCAGCAGCCCGATCCTGAACTACCTCGCGGGCACGTACTCGTCGAGGTCGCCGCGACCGCAGTCAACCGCGCCGACCTGCTCCAACGTCAAGGCTTCTACCCGCCGCCGCCCGGCGCGAGTGACATTCTCGGCCTCGAATGCTCGGGTGTGATCACCGAACTCGGCGAAGACGTCACGGGTTGGTCCGTCGGCGACGAAGTCTGCGCACTGCTGGCCGGCGGCGGTTACGCCGAGAAGGTCGCGGTCCCGGCAACACAACTTCTCCCGGTTCCCGCGGGCGTCGATCTCCGTGTCGCAGCGTCTCTGCCGGAAGTTGCGTGCACGGTGTGGTCGAACGTCGTGATGCGCGGCGGTCTACGACGCGGACAGGTACTACTCGTCCATGGCGGTGGCGGCGGAATCGGCACCCACGCCATCCAGGTCGGCAAAGCCCTCGGCGCCCGCGTCGCAGTTACCGCGGGTTCGGAGGACAAATTGAACCGCTGCCGCGAATTGGGCGCGGATATTCTCATCAACTATCGCGACAGCGACTTCGTAGCATCACTCGCCGAAGCCACCGACAACCACGGCGCCGATGTGGTTCTGGACAACATGGGAGCGTCGTACCTCGGGCGCAACGTCGACGCACTCGCCATGGACGGCCACGTCGTGATCATCGGAATGCAGGGTGGCCGCAAGGGCGAAGTCGACATCGCCAAGCTAATGGGAAAGCGCGGAAACATCACGTCGACGGGCCTGCGCGGGCGTCCGCTCACCGGCCCAGGCGGTAAAGCGGACATCGTCGCCGACGTCCGTGCGAAGTTGTGGCCGTTGATCGCCGATGGATCGGTTCAACCGATCGTGTCGACCGAACTTCCGATCACCGAGGCGCCATTAGCCCATCAGTTGCTGGATTCGCCGGAAACCGTAGGCAAGGTCATCCTCACCGTGAAGTGAGCCGAGCGGGATCGATCAGCCCAGGGCGCCGAGTTCGGCGACCAGCTGATTGATCTCGTACCGCGTCGTATACGGCGCAAGGCCGACGGTGACCGCGCCGCCTTCGTCGTTGACACCGAGGGCGTCGAGCAGCCTGGAACCACCATGCGTACCGCTGACCGTCGCGATGCGCTTGTCGGCCAGGTGCGCCGCGACCTTGTCTGCCGCCATCCCCTCGAGTGTGAAGCTGAGCGTCGGCACCCGCGTGGGTGCGCCGCCGATCACCATCACGTTGGGCAGGGCTGCGAGAGAACGCATGAGGTGATCGAACAGACCGTCCTGGTAGTCCTGCAGCGAGCTGATCGAGGTTTCGAGGCGCTCACGCCTGGTTCCCGTTGCCGATTCGTCCAAGCCCGCCAGGAAATCGATCGACGACGTGAGACCGGACAGCAGCGCGAACTGATGACCGCCCACCTCGAGTCGCTCGGCGCCACGCGCGTACGGGTTGAGCGACACGGCCGGAATCCGGTCGAGCAGTCCGGGATCGCGGAAGACGAGTGCGCCCACCTGTGGACCGCCCCACGACGGCGCGCTGACGGCAACGATGTCCGCCCCGAGATCAGCCATGTCCACATGCGCATATGGCGCTGCACCGACGGCGTCGACCACCATCAGTCCGCCGAATTCGTGCAGACGATCAGCTGCGGCGCGGACGTTCGGAGCCGAACCGACGACCGGTGATGCGGCCGTCAAGGCCACCAATCGAGTGGTCGAGGTGATGAGATCGTTGAACTGCCAACTCGGGAGCTCACACGTTTCGATTTCGACCTCTGCCCATCGCACCTGAGCGCCGTAGCGACTGGCCACACGAAGCCAGGGCGCGACGTTCGCCTCTTCGTCGAGGCGCGAGAGCACGAGACCGGTTCCGAGGCCCAACCGCGAACTCAGCGACACGGCGAGCCAAGCCAACAACACCGCTCGGTCTGATCCGAGAACGACTCCCGCAGGATCTCCGCCGACCAGATCGGCGACCGCGGTGCGCGCACTCTCGAGAATGGCAGCACTACGACGGTTCGAGACGTGGCGACCGGAGGAAGAAGATGCAGAGGCACGGAACGCGGTGGAGACCGTCCGCGAGACGGCGTCCGGGATCTGCATTCCGGCCTGCGGATCGAGGTGGATCCAGCCGTCACCGAGTGAGGGAATCAACCCCCGTACGCGGGCAACGTCGTAAGCCATGCTCGACACTCTAGGTGCAGACGCCCGCTTAGTCGAAGGCAGTCACCCAATTACCCGTCAGTACAGTTATTCGATAGCTAACTTTTTGGGGGTTACGCGGCGTTTGTCGCCCACACACGACAAGATGGAAGCATGACGAACCCCGACAAAGAGCAGGTACTCGTTATCGGACCCGACGGTCGACCCGTCGCAATGCCGGCGGCCGAGGCAGAGGCCTCCACATCCGGCACCACCGAAGGCGCGGAATCCGAAGCCGAGTCCGTCGCCGAGATGGTCGAGCAGCCGGCCAAGGTCATGCGAATCGGCACGATGATCAAACAACTCTTGGAAGAAGTGCGCGGCGCGCCGCTCGACGACGCCAGCCGCAAGCGCCTCAAGGACATCCACACCTCGTCCATCCGAGAACTGGAACAAGGCCTGGCACCCGAACTCCGTGAAGAACTCGAGCGACTGAGCCTCCCGTTCACCGACGACTCCATTCCCTCCGACGCCGAACTGCGAATCGCGCAGGCCCAACTCGTCGGCTGGCTCGAAGGACTGTTCCACGGAATTCAAACCGCACTGTTCGCGCAGCAGATGGCAGCGCGCGCCCAGCTCGAACAAATGCGGCAGGGCGCACTGCCTCCCGGCATGAGCATCGGGGCTCCGCATTCGCCTGCCCATCCGGACCAACAGAGCCCGGGAACCGGCCAGTATCTGTAACCCGGACCACCACGAAGTCCGCGGGAAAACCGGCTCCGACGCCAGGCCGGTAGGCTCGACCTCCGTGTCAGCATCCGCAATCGAATCCGAGACGCCGGACGCACCCGCGCCCGTGTCCGACTCCCAGACGTTCCGTCGTGCGTTCAAAGACCTTCGCGACGGTCTGAATCAGCGTGAGTTGTGGCTCAGCCTCGGCTGGCAGGACATCAAACAGCGCTACCGCCGGTCGGTGATCGGTCCGTTCTGGATCACGATCGCCACCGGCGTGCAGGCCACCGCCATCGGCATCCTGTACGCGGCCCTGTTGGACATGCCACTCCAGGAGTTCCTGCCGTACGTGACGGTGGGCCTGATCGTCTGGAACCTCATCAATGCCTCGATCATCGAGGGTTCCGAAGTTTTTGTCGCCAACGAAGGCCTGATCAAACAGCTGCCATCGGCCTTGAGCGTGCACATCTACCGTCTGGTGTGGCGGCAAATTCTGTTCTTCGCACACAACCTCCTGATCTACGTGATCATGGTGGTCGCGTTCGGAGTCTGGCGGAATCTGAGCTGGGCGTCGCTAGCCGCGATCCCGGCGTTGGGACTTATCGTGCTCAATGCACTGTGGGTCTCGATCGTGTTCGGCATCTTCGCCACTCGATACCGCGACATCGCACCGATTCTGTCTTCGCTGACGTTGCTCCTTTTCGTGCTGACACCGATCATGTGGACAACGCAAAGCCTCGAGGCTCAGGGCGGCGCCGTCCGAGATCGCGCAAAGATCGCCGAACTCAATCCGCTGTTCCATTACCTGGACATCGTCCGCGCGCCGATGATCGGGCAGCCCCAAGAGCTTTACCACTGGTACATCGTCATCACGATCACCGTGGTCGGGTGGGCCGTCGCCTTGCTGGCGCTTCGCAAATACCGGGCCCGCGTGCCCTACTGGGTTTAGGGACATCGCAATGACCGAACATGTGAACATCTCAACGCACAACGCCTGCGTCGACTTCCCGATCTTCGACGCGAAGTCCCGGTCGATGAAGAAGGCATTTCTCGGCAAAGCAGGTGGCGCCATCGGCCGCAACAGTTCCGATGTCGTGGTCGTAGAAGCCCTGAAAGACATCACGATGAACCTCAAAGAGGGCGATCGTGTAGGGCTGGTCGGCCACAACGGCGCCGGAAAGTCCACCCTGCTGCGCTTGCTCTCCGGAATCTACGAACCCACTCGAGGATCCGCCAGTATTCGCGGACGCGTCGCACCTGTTTTCGATCTCGGCGTCGGCATGGACCCCGAGATCTCCGGCTACGAGAACATCATCATCCGCGGCCTGTTCCTCGGTCAGACCCGCAAGCAGATGCTCGCGAAAATGGACGACATCGCCGAATTCACCGAACTTGGTGATTACCTCTCGATGCCGTTGCGCACGTACTCCACCGGCATGCGCGTGCGCGTTGCCATGGGCGTCGTCACCAGTATCGATCCCGAGATCCTGCTACTCGACGAAGGCATCGGGGCTGTCGACGCCGAATTCATGAAGAAAGCTCGCATCCGGCTTCAGAAGCTGGTGGAACGCTCCGGAATCCTGGTATTCGCCAGCCACTCCAACGAATTCCTCGCCCAGCTGTGCAACAGCGCCATGTGGATCGACCACGGCCAGATCCGCATGCAAGGCGACATCGAAGACGTCGTGCGCGCCTACGAAGGTGACGACGCCGCAGAGCATGTGCGCCACGTCATCAAGGAAACGGAACGGGAGAGCACCCCGTGAGCGCACCCGAGAAAATCATCGGTGTCGTCGTCACGCACAAGCGGCGTGAACTGCTGGCCGAATCCTTGAAGGTTCTCAGCACCCAGTCGCGGCCGCTCGACCATCTTGTTGTCGTCGACAATGCCGACGAAGCCGATGTGAAAGAGCTCGTCGACAACGCCCCACTGCCGACCAGTTACATCGGTTCTCAGCACAACCTCGGCGGTGCCGGAGGATTTGCTCTGGGCATTCTCTACGCACTTTCGCTCGGCGCCGACCGCGTCTGGCTCGCAGACGACGACGGGCGCCCGGAGGGTCCCGAAGTCCTGGAAACACTGCTCGACTGTGCAATTCGAAACGACCTGGCCGAGGTCTCCCCCGTCGTCTGCGACATCGACAACCCCGACCGCCTTGCCTTCCCACTTCGCCGCGGCACGTCGTGGCGCCGGTTGCGTTCCGAACTCGGCGACGAGGATCTCCTGCCCGGTATCGCGTCCCTCTTCAACGGCGCACTGTTCACCGCCGACGCGATCGATGCCGTCGGTGTTCCGGATCTACGCCTGTTCGTCCGCGGCGACGAGGTCGAGGTACACCGTCGCCTCGTGCGCTCCGGCCTGAAGTTCGGTACCTGCCTGCAAACTGCCTACGTCCACCCCAACGGCGCGGACGAGTTCAAGCCGATCCTCGGCGGACGCATGCACACGCAGTACCCCGACAACGACACGAAGCGCTACTTCACGTACCGCAACCGTGGATACATCCTCGCCCAACCGGGAATGCGGAAACTGCTTCCGCAGGAATGGGTTCGGTTCGGCTGGTACTTCCTGATCACACGCCGCGATCCGGCAGGACTGCGCGAGTGGATGCGACTGCGCAAGCTCGGCCGGGAAGAAAAGTTCGAACGCCCGAGTTAGTCAGTCGTCCTGAGTTGAAGCAGTTGCCCCGATATCTTTTAAATCAGTTGCACAGTCGCGCCTGCGGCTGAGACGATTCTGATCCGACGCATGGTGCGTCCTGAGATTTTCGAGGAGTGAGTATTGATGACTGTCGTGTTCCGCAGTTTCAGCACCGTCAACATTCACACTTCTTCGTACTCGAGGACACACTCACCATGTCGGAAAACAGCACGCCCCTGACCGAATACGGTTGGAACGCAACACTCTCGAACAAATTCACTGCCCTGGCCCCACCGGACTCCGCACCCGGGCGCGTTCTTCGCGTCGACCGGGGGCGGTGTGACGTGGCCGTCGCCGAAGGCACAGTTCGCGCACTCAGCGGCAGCGATCCACTCTGTACGGGTGACTGGGTCGCCGTGGCCGAGTTACGGGACTCACGCGAACCCGAGATGCACACGGTCACTTCGATACTCCCTCGATCAAGCAGCATCGTTCGATCCTCGGCATCCGGAAAATCGGAAGGCCAGATTCTGGCGGCCAATGTCGACACCGTCGTCATCGCCACGGCTTCGGACGGCGACGTCGATCTCGGGCGCATCGAGCGACTACTCGCACTCGCCTGGGAAAGTGGTGCAACCCCTGTCGTGGCACTCACCAAATCGGATGCAGCTCACTATATCTCCGACACTCTCGCCGAGGTCACTGCCATTGCGCCCGGCGCAACAGTGCTGGCCGTCAGTGCCGAGACCAACGAAGGAATGGATGTACTCGATGCAGTTCTGGACGGCACCGTGGCGATACTCGGTCCATCAGGCGCCGGTAAGTCGACGCTCGCGAACGCCCTCCTCGCGGACACCACAGACGCCGATCGACTCGAGACCGGTCGCGTTCGGACCGGTGACGGAAAGGGACGCCACACCACCGTCACCAGAGAGTTGATCTCATTCTCCGGCGGCCGGACACTGATCGACACACCCGGCCTGCGAGGGGTCGGCATGTGGAACGCAGCGGAGGGGATCGACAAGACGTTCCCCGAGATCGAGGAGCTGATTGCAGAGTGCCGGTTCTCCGATTGCGCACACAACTCCGAGCCGGGATGCGCAGTCCTGAGCGCACTCGGGCGTGGCGATATCGACGAACGGAGACTTGCGAGCTACCGGAAACTACAGCGAGAGAATGCATGGAACGCCGCGCGAAGCGATGCTCGTCTGCAGGCAGAGAGGACGCGGGAGATCAAGGTGATCTCCCGACAACTCAAGAGTCACTACCGCGGTCGGGACCGGTAGCGAACAAAGCCTGGCAGCATGGGAGTGATCCCGACGAGAGGTTGCCATGTTCGAGCAGTTCCGTTCCAGCGCCAGAACCAAGCTTCAGCGTGCGGTATCCGAGGTGGTCGAGGCCGCCGACCGGCGCAACGCAGATCGCACGCAACAGATCCTCGATGCGCTGACGCTCTCACGTGACGAACTGGCCGGGGCCCGCGGTGACATCGCGGGCCTCCGGTCCAGGATCGACGAACTGGAATTTCGTCAGCGACGGGATCTGGCCTACGCCGTGGACCTGCAAGCGACGGCATCGACCGCAGAGTTCATCCTCGAACACCTTCGCGTCGCCGAGACGTTCGGCCACCCACACGACACGCTTCGCCATGCACTGGGATTGATCGAAATACCCGGCATGGCACTCGAATTCGGCGTTGCCAGCGGAACCACACTCAGGATCATCGCGGAGGCATTCACCGAACGCGAGGGAACCGTCGCGGGTTTCGACGTGTTCTCCGGCCTTCCGGAAACCTGGCGGACC